>DOYA01000017.1:0-5892 GCA_003518755.1 Clostridiales bacterium
GAAAAGATGCTTTAATGGATTCTATAATATCTGTTTCAACTTTAATAGCAGCAATTATATTTATTATTTGGAGGATATCTTTAGAGGCTTGGATAGGCACTATTATTTCTATTGTAATAATTAAAGCTGGTATTGAAATGATAAAAAGTACAATTAGCCAAATTATAGGAGAAAGAATAGAAAATGAAGTTTCAACATCAATAAAAAAGACTGTATCTACTTTTGATAAAGTATATGGAGCTTATGATTTAATATTAAATAATTATGGTCCAAATACATATTTGGGTTCGATTCATATTGAAGTTGCAGATACAATGCAAGCATCTGAAATAGATGAACTTACAAGAAATATAATGGAAAAGGTATATAATGAACATGGCGTTATTTTAACTGCAATAGGTATTTATTCAATGAATACTCAAGATGAAGAAGTAAAAACAATTAGAGAAGAGATTAGCAAAATAGTTCACTCATATAAAAGTGTGCTACAGATGCATGGATTTTATTTAAATAAAAAAGAAAAAAGTATTAGTTTTGATATTATAATAGACTTTAGTGACAAAAATAAAGAGCAGGTTTATAAAGAAATATATGAAAAAGTTAGCAAAACATATAAAGATTATCATTTAAACATTACAATGGATTTTGATGTAAGTGATTAAAAATACAAAATAAAGAATTGACATAAATTGGAATTTATAGTATAATAAAAAATGGGCTTATTGACCAGAATTATTTTTAATGAAAAAAAAAAGAAAGGGAAAAATCTAAAATTATTAATATCAAACACCATAAATGTTAAAACTTCGTTACATTAATTTTAGTAGAAAGAAAAAGGTGAAATTTATGAAGTACAAATTCACAAGCATGGTAATCATTTTTTTAATACTTACACAATTTATACAACCTCTAGTATTATATAGTGTAAGTTATGCAACAACCCAGGAAGAAACTCAAGAAGAAGTTCAAGAAACCACACAAGAAGAAATAAAAGAAGAAACTCAAGAAAACACACAAGAAGAAACTCAAGAAGCAATAGATTCTTTTAGAGATATGTTAAATAATAATAAAGATCAAATTCAGTCAATTAGTGTAAATTTGGGCTTTACAAATGATGGAGCTCCTAAAATTAACAACGATATTATTATTAATCAAATTGTAACAACAGCTATAAATGAACAACCAGAACAAGAAAAAGAGGAATTGGTAGGGGCATCATTAAATCGTGTTGATACAATCAAGACTGTTGAAAAACCTAAAACAGCTTCAATAGAAATGGTATTTAGCCTTTTAAAAGCACTTGATAAAGAAATATATTTAAGAATACAAGATGAAGGTGTTACAATTAGTACAGATTCAATTTATGAAATGGCTAAGTCTCTAATAGAGATAGTTAATAATCATGATATGAATAATAATGTATATTATACATCTGATGATAGACAATTATTAAAAATAATAAAACAAATTAATTCAAATGCGAATATTAGTTATGTTGTAAATAATTGGAATTGGGATGGGTCAGATTCTATAGTATCATTTATTAAAGGATTAAAGGATAATAATAATAAAGTTTCAGTAGAAGTAAATGGGGCTATTTATAAAGATTCAATAGCACAAACATTGAAATATAATGGAATAGCAATGACAGTTAGAGTTAATTCAATTGACGAAATTTTAAAATTAGATAAATCAGTTTATAGATTAATGATAAATAATCCTGAAATTGGTAGCATTGAAAAAATTAAAGAATATATTAAACAATTAAATGATAATTTTGGTAATTATACAGATGTTAACCCAAGTCTAGTTATGAATTATAGAATATTAGCAAAAGATAATTGTGGGGTAATGTTTCAAACTATTCAAAATTCGGTTAATAGTAATGTAAGACTATATACAAATTATCCAGCAAGAGATGAAAGCTTATTTAGTTTTAAAAATATTTCTAATGATCAATATATGATAATTAGTAAAAAGAATTCATTTGCTTTATCTGCAAAAGATTATAATAATAATTCTAGACTAATTTTAGCTAAACAAAATCAAGCAGATAAAAAGCAATTATGGAAAATGATACATAATAGTAATGGAACAGTATCATTTATAAATGTTGCAACTGGAAAAGCTATCCAACCTGAACAAGATGATCAAAAAATAAACTGTAACTTAATACAATCAGAATATGTTAAAGATAAAAATGCTCAATCTTTCTTCTTATATTGTGAAGATATAAGAATACAAACAACAGATATTAGAGTTTATTTACCAAACAATAATTCTGAAATGGGAAAAATTGATTTTAGCTTTTCAGTAGATAAAAAAATAACAGAAAAAGACGTTATAAATAATACTAAAACTCAAATATATGAGGAAGTTAAGAAAAAATTAACATCTCTAGGATTAAAAGATGACCAATATAAAATAAACTTTTGGAAAGATAATTCTCATAGTACGGCAGATGATTTATTACACTACTATATTAGAGTTGACTTTCTATTTCCAGACAATACTTTAGAAAGTAATCCTGACAACTATACTAAAGTTGATCCAAGTGAAGCGGTTAACTATAAAATTTTATCAAATAATAGCTCATATGTTATGTTTCAAAATACACAAAATAATGTAGGTAGCAATGTAAGATTATATGTGAATATTCCTGCTAAAGATGAAAGCTTATATAGATTTAAAAAAGTTTCAAATATTGGATATATGATAATAAGTAAAAAGAATGCATTTGCTATTTCTGCAAAAGATTATAATAATAATTCTAAATTAATTTTAGCAAAACAAAATCAGGCTGACAAAAAGCAAATATGGAAAATAGTACATAATAGTAATGGAACAGTAGCATTTGTAAATGCAGCAACAGGAAAAGCAATTCAACCTGAACAAGATAAACAAAATGTAAAATATAGTTTAATACAATCAACATATGTTAATAATAAAAACACTCAATCATTCTACTTATATTCTGATGAAGTAAGAATACAAACAACAGATATTAGAGTTTATCTACCAAATAGCAATTCTGAAATGGGTAAAATTGATTTCAGTTTTGCAGTAACTAAAAAAATAACAGAGAATAATGTTATAAATAATACTAAAACTCAAATATATGAGGAAATTAAGAAAAAATTAACATCTATTGGATTAAAAGATGGGGAATATAAAATAAGTATGTGGAAAGATAATTCTCATAGTATTGCAGATGATTTATTACATTTTTATATTAAAGTTGAGCTTGTTCTTCCAGACAATACTTTAGAGAGTAATTCTGACAACTATACAAAAGTTGATCCAAGTGAAGCAGTTAACTATAAAATCTTATCAAAAGATAGTTCTTATGTAATGTTCCAAAATACACAAAATAATGTAAATAGTAATGTAAGACTATATATCAATGTTCCAGCTAAAGATGAAAGCTTATATAGATTTAAAAAAATATCAAATACTGGATATATGATAATAAGTAAAAAGAATTCACTTGCTATTTCTGCAAAAGATTATAATAATAATTCTAGACTAATTTTAGCAAAACAAAATTATGCAGATAAAAAACAAATATGGAAAATAGTACATAATAGTAATGGAACAGTTGCATTTGTAAATGCTGCAACTGGAAAAGCGATTCAACCTGAGCAAGATAAACAAAATGTAAAATACAGTTTAATACAATCAACATATGTAAATAATAAAAATGCTCAATCTTTCTACTTGTATTCTGATGAAGTTAGAATACAAACAACAAATATTAGAATTTATATACCAAATTGCAATTCTGAAATAGATCATGTTGATTTCAATTTCGCAGTAAATACAAAAATAACAGAAAAGGATGTTATAAATAATACTAAAACTCAAATATATAATGAAGTTAAGAAAAAATTAACAGCTATTGGATTAAAAGATGGGCAATATAAAATATATATGTGGAAAGATAATTCTCACAGTATTGCAGATGATTTACTACATTATTACATTAAAGTTGAACTTAATATTCAAGATTTTCCAAGTACTGATTATGCTGTAGAAGCATTAACTCACCGTGGATACAAATTAGCTCCAGAATTAACTTTACCAGCCTATTGGATGGCAAGATTAAATGGATTCCATTATTCAGGATCAGATATAAGAGTAACAAAAGATGGTATACCTGTTTTATTCCATGATACTAATTTAACTAGAACAGCAAGAACTGCAAATGGTGATAAAGTTTCATCAAGTGTTAGAATTGAAAACTTAACATATGCAGAAGCTAAAAAATATGATTATGGACTATATAAAAACTCAGCATGGAAAGGTACACAAATTCCAACATTGGATCAGTATATTAGATTGTGTAAACAACTAGGATTAGTTACAAATTTACATTTAAAGCCAAATGGCAATTTAAATAAAGCTAATTTACAAAAAATTGTGGACATTGTCAACAAATATGATATGAGAGATAATGTATATTATGCTTCAGAGGAAAAGAGCTATCTTACTATTGTTAAATCATTGGATAAAGATGCAAACTTTGACGTTTTGATATTAAAAGAATGGAATTGGAATGGAGAAAATTCTATTATATCTTACTTGGAAACTTTAAAAAGTCCAAAAAATAGAGTTGAAATAGCATTAAGTAAAAACATATATCAAGATGCAATTGCTAAAACTATGGAATTTAATGGATTTAGAATGACAATAAGTGGTGATTCTCCTGAAGAAATATTATCAGAGGATAAATCAATAGATGTAATTTCAACTGATAAAATGGAAGCAGAAGATATACAAAAATATGCTTTACAAAGACAAAATAGAATAGGAACTTATATAACAACAGATCCAAAAGAACAAACAAGCTACAAAATGCTTGCAAAAGACAATTGTGGAGTAATGTTCCAAACAATGCAAGATACAGTATATAGTAATGTAAGATTATATTCAAATCCTGATAAAGATGAAAGCAAGTTTACTTTCAAAAAAGTATCAAATGTTGGATATATGATAATAAACAAAAAGAATTCACTTGCTATTTCTGCAAAAGATAATAATAATAACTCAAAATTAATTTTAGCAAAACAAAATCAATCAGATAAAAAACAAATTTGGAAAATAGTACATAATAGTAATGGAACAATTTCTTTTGTAAATGTTGCAACAGGAAAGGCAATCCAACCTGAACAAAGTACACAAAAGAAAGGATATGTATTAATCCAATCAACATATAATAAAACAAAAAATGCACAACAATTCTTCTTACAACAGTAATCTATAAAACCAGGGCTATCAAGCCTTGGTTTTACAATGTGCTTGACAAGTATAAAGTAAATATTGTATAATAATTATTGTAGTATTTAAAACACAACATATTATAAAATTGAAGGAGAATAAAAATATGTTATCTAAGATATGGAAAAAAGTATGTATTTTTATATTAATAGTAGCTTGTTTATTTAATATTGTTTTGAAACTTATAGGAAGAATATCTTTTAATAAAGAAGCAGTCGAATCTGCTAAATATATGATAGAACAATATAAATATGAAAATGAAAAAAATATTATAAAATAGACTTGATATTTTAGCAAAAGTATGGTAATATATAGTTTGTGTTTTTTGTGGTGCGGTCAGAAATCGCACAAATATAAAAGAAGAGGTGAAAAAAGATGAAAGACATACAACCAGCTTACGAAGAAACAACAATAACATGTGCATGTGGAAATGTTATAAAAGTTGGCTCAACAAAAAAAGATATGAAAGTAGATATTTGCTCTAAATGTCATCCATTCTGGACAGGAAACTTATCTAGACGTGATACAGCAGGAAGTAGAGCAGATAGATTTAAAAAGAAATATGGACTTGCATAAAAAAAGAAAAAAAGAAAAAAAGAAAAAAGGGGACGGAGT
>DOYA01000017.1:5975-6314 GCA_003518755.1 Clostridiales bacterium
AACTCCGTCCCCTTTTTTCTTTTTCATTTATCAAATTTTCTAAAATATCTCTTGATAAATAATTTTAAATTTGATATACTTTAGAGGTGATTTTTTAACAAAAGGAAAAAGAAATGAATCAAAAGAGTTTAGTAAAGAATTATTTATATAATTTAACTTATCAAATACTAATTATTATATTACCATTAATAACAGCATCATATTTAGCAAGAGTATTAGGACCTACTGGAAATGGAATCTATATTTATACATATACAATAGTAAACTATTTTGTTCTATTTGGATCTTTGGGAATATCAATGTATGGCCAAAGAGAAATAGCATATTTACAAAATGATA
>DOYA01000017.1:6388-9171 GCA_003518755.1 Clostridiales bacterium
TTTATAGAACTTGTTATATTTAGATTTATAGCAATAGCTACAGCTGCTATAATTTACTATATATATTTTATGAAAAAAGGTGAATATGTAGTATATTATAGAATATTGTTTTTCGAATTATTAGCTGCAGGTTTTGACATAAGTTGGTTTTTCCAGGGAATGGAAGATTTCAAAAAAACTGTTATTAGAAATATAACAGTTAGATTAACTTCTGTTGCATTAATATTTATTTTTGTAAAACAACAATCAGATTTAAATAAATATCTTGCAATATATGCATTTGCTGATTTATTAGGAAATATGTCTTTATGGTTATATTTACCAAAATACTTTAAAGGAATAAAAGTAGATAATATAAACTTAACAAAACAGATACCAGCAATTATATTACTTTTTGTCCCTCAAATTGCAAATAAAATTTACAATATGTTAGATACGACAATGTTAGGGAGAATTATAGCTGATAAATCAGAAACAGGTTTTTATGAACAAGGCCAAAAAATTATTAGAGTATTACTTACTGTTGTTACATCACTAGGAACAGTTATGGTTCCTAGAATGGCTAATATGTTCGCAAATGGAGAAAAAGAAAACATAAGTAAATATATGAAAAAGTCTTTTAATTTTACATATATGCTTAGTTTTCCAATAATGTTTGGATTAATTGCAATTTCAAAAGATTTTGTACCTTGGTTCTTTGGACCAGGTTATACAAAAGTAATAATACTTATGAATATAATTGTTCCGATTATTTTACTTATGGGAATAGCAAATATTCTGGGTACACAATATTTATTACCAACAAAAAGACAAAAGGAATTTTCTATTTCGGTTTTAGGTGGTATTATCGTAAATTTCATTTTAAATTATATAATGATACATTTATGGAAAAGTATTGGTGCATGTATAGCAACAGTTATATCTCAACTTGTTGTAGATGCAATACAATGCTATTATGTTAAAGACGAAATAAATTTAAAAGAAATGATTAAACTTTCTTATAAATACCTTTTTGCTGGTATAATGATGTTTATTTGTTGTATGTTAGTGCGAATAATATGTTCAGGTTTTATTTGTTTTGTTATTCAAATTATAGTTGGAATTATAGTATATTTCGGAATTCTTATTATATTTAAAGACGAATTTATATATTTAATAATAGATAGAATAAAACAGAAGGTTTTAAGTGTATTAAGGAGAGGATAAATAATGTATCTAATTGTTGGACTAGGAAACCCTGAACCAGAATATTCTCGAACAAGACATAATATGGGATTTGATGTTATAAATAAATTATCAGAAAAATACAACATAAAAGTTGAGAAAAAGGGTTTAGATTCATTATATGGAATTGGGATAATAGAAAATGAAAAAGTTATACTATGCAAACCTCAAACATATATGAATTTAAGTGGAGAAGCAATTATAAAATTTATTAGATTTTATAAAATTAGTTTATCAAAAGTAATTATTATATATGATGATATAGATTTAAATGCTGGAGATGTAAAAATACGAAAAAAAGGCGGAGCAGGAACACATAATGGCATGAAATCTGTTATAGAGAATTTAGGTACTACTGAATTCCCACATATTAGAATCGGAATAGGAAAACCGATAGAAAAGCAAAATTTAATAGAATATGTTATAAGCAAATTATCTAAAGAAGAATTCGAATCTTTAAAAGATGCAATAGATACAGGAGCAGAAGCAGTTTCACAAATCATAAAAATTGGAATTGATAATAGTATGAATAATATAAATTCTAAATAAATGTAACGATTAATTAGAATTTATGTTATAAATCAAATATATTTAATATTAAAATCGAGTTCGACCTACTCGCAGTTCTGAAGTCGTTTACGATTATTATGTTTTACTTAAAATATTATATAAACGGTGTGCATTTTAAAAATTAATGCCAGATATTGCGGTTCAGAACGTTAACATTTAATTATGGTTTATTCCGTGGCTATAAATCTCCTCCTTTTTTCATACTAAAAACGGCTGGAGAACGGAAATTTTAATATTAAATATATTTGATTTTATAATTAATTTATATAATTGAGAAAGGTGGGAGGCTTTTTAGTAAGCAACAAAATGTTAGAATTAATTGTAAATAAAAATGAAGATTTAGAAACAATTGTACTAGTAGAAAATGGAAAAATGCTTGAACATTATATAAGTACAGAAAATGAAAGAAAAAGGCGATTAGAAGGAAACATTTATATAGCACAAGTTGGGGATATAATAAATGGTATGCAAGCAGCATTTATTGATTATGGAGAAAAAAAGAAAGGTTTTATCCACTTAAAAGATGTATTACCTAAAGTAGATGAAACAAAGGAAAAAATTGATAATACAATTAATATTTCTAAAGTTATAAAACCAAATCAAAAAATTATGATACAAATAAAAAAGGATAGTGATTTTACAAAAGGTGCAAGGGTATCTACACATATAAGCCTACCTGGAAAATATGTTGTGCTTATGCCTAATACTGATTTTATTACAGTATCTCAAAAGATTTCATCAACAGATATTAAAAAAGAGTTAACTAAGTTCATAAAAACAAATTTACCAGAAGGGTTTGGAGCAATAATTAGAACATCTTGTGAAAAAGCAAGTTTTGATGATATAAAAAGTGATATAAATGCACTACTTGAAAGATGGGAAAAAATTCAAACAAAATATAAGCAAATAAAAACAGCACCAAAATTAATTTGGGAAAGTGAAGGAATAATTGAAAAAATAATTACAGATTTAAGCTCAAAGAATTTAGA
>DOYA01000101.1 GCA_003518755.1 Clostridiales bacterium
AAGTAATAAATAATAAGGTAAATTTGTAGGGGCGATTTTAATCACCCCTAATTTTTTCTACAGTTTTTATATTCTACTGAATTTTAAAGAGAATTTCTTTAATTCATTAACTAATTGAATCTTTTCTACAGCTTGTACTTTGGCAGAAACATCTTCTGCTGTATCAGTAGGAAGAACATCTACTTTAGTCTGTGCAATAATACTTCCTTTATCATATTCAGAATTTACATAGTGAAGAGTCACACCAGAAATCTTTTCACCTGCTTCAACAACTGCTTTATGTACCTTCATTCCATACATTCCTTTTCCACCATATTTAGGTAGTAAAGAAGGATGAGTATTAATAATAGTGTATTTATTTAATAATTTAGGACCAATCATTTTTAAATATCCAGCCAAAACTATTAAATCAATTTTATAGTTAGAAAGAACCTCATATAATTCTTCATCTTGAGATTGGAACTCTTTATTACCAATAATATAAGTATCAATATTATTTTTTTTTGCTCTTTCCAAAGCAAAAGCATCTTTATTATTAGAAACTACTAAATTAATAGTAGCAGATAATTCATTATTATTTATAGCATCTATAATAGCTTGCAAAGTAGAGCCATTACCTGATGCAAATACAACCAAATTTAACATAACTTTCACCTCATAAGCATTATATAAAAAACCTCTCCCTCTGTCAAGATAGATTGTCATTTTCTGTCGAATTATGCGATGAAATTTTCTTGATATCTCAATATTTTAATGATAGAATAATTATGTTAAATTATTTTTTAGAACAATGAAATTTAGTTTAGATTTTTATTCTATCTTTTAGTTTGTAGTATTATTTAAAAAAGAAATATTCAAAGAAAGAAGTGGTGATTATAGTAAAATTATTAGACCCTAAAAATGACTATGTATTTAAGAGAATTTTTGGGCATACTGGAAATGAAGAAATAACCAAAGGGTTACTTCAATCAATTATTCCAGATAAAATTGACAAAATTGAATTAGACTCAAATCCAATAACTGAAAAAGATTTATTAGATGACAAAGTGGGAATACTTGATATTAAGGCAAAATTAAATGATGGAAATGTTAATTGTGATATAGAAATGCAAGTAGTTGACCAAAAAGATATAGAAAAAAGAATTCTATTTTATTGGAGTAAAATGTATATACAGACATTAAGGGTTGGAGAAGATTATGAGACTTTAAAAAGATGTATAGTAATATTAATAACAGATTATGACTTAGATAAACTAAAAAAAATTCCAGAATATGTAACAAAATGGAAAATAAGAGAAGAAAAATACTCAAAACTTGTCTTGACAAATGATTTAGAACTATATATAATTTCATTAGAAAAAGCCAAAAATAGCACAAAAAATAAAAAAGAAGAATTATACAATTGGTTAAAATTTATAAATAATCCAAAGGAGGTAACTCGGAATGGAAGATGATAATATAAACAAAGCCAAAAAAGTTCTAGAAACCATAAGTCAAGATGAAAGGGAAAGAAGACTAACAGAATTAAGAGAAAAATACAGAATGGATCAACATGCAATAATGTTGGCTGGATATGATAAAGGATTGAAAGAAGGAATAGAACAAACAAAAAAAAATATGCTTGAAAGATTAATGAAAACAGATTTATCAATAGAACAAATTATGGAAATTACAGGTTTTACTGAGGAAGAAATAGAAAGAATAAAAAAGCAATAATATAAATACTAAATAAAAAATAATTTAACAAAATATAAAAATGACCAGGTTATAAATCGAGATTTCAAAAAAGACCGATTCAACATTAAAAAACTTATGCATAAAACTCCCATATTTGCAGATAATAAATGCAAATATGGGAGTTTTTTGTGAGGGAAGATCTATGAGTGGATATAGACAGTTATGGGTTGAAGGAGCTCTGCTAAATAAGCAAGAGCTTTATAGTTATTTAGAGAAAACATCAGCAAGTCATGTTATTGGGTCAAAAAGTGATAGAAATACTTATCCTATTCCAAGAATGATGGAAAATTATATGGTAATAAAAGAAGTATATAATTTATTAAATGAACATGTGAAAAATAAGGTTCAAATTCATCCCGCTGGTGAGTGGTTATTAGATAATTTTTATGCGATTGAAGAAGTTGTAAAATCTATAGAAAAAGAGATGACAATAAAAAAATATAAAAAATTTGTAGGAATCTCAAAAGGAAAATATCAAGGGTTTGCTAGAATATATGTACTTGCTTCACAAATAGTAAATTATACAGAAAATAAAATTAATAGAGAAGTATTAGAAGAAAGCTTAATAGCATATCAAACAAAGAAAAATCTCAGTATGGATGAAATATGGAATATAGGGATGTTTATGCAAATTGCAATTATTGAAAATATAAGGCAAATAGCAGAAAATATTTATATATCACAATATGAAAAAATGAAAGTTGAATCAATAATAGAAAGACTAGTAGATAAAAAACCTAGAATTGAAAGAAAATATAATCTGTTTAAAGGGCCTAAAAATATAAAAATAAAATTGTTTGACATTAAATATCCTTTTGTTGAATATTTATCTTATAAATTAAAAAAGTATGGAAAAAAAACAGAAAAATATTTAAAAATACTAGAAGAGGAAGTTGAAAAAACAGGGACAACAGTATCAGAAATTACAAAAAGAGAGCATTTTGATATAGCAGTTAATAAAATATTAATTGGTAATGCAATTACTACAATGAAAAAACTTCAAAGAATTAATTTTTTAGAAATATTTGAAAAAATTAATAAAGTTGAGGAAATATTAAAAGCAGATCCTGCAAAAGTATATGAAAAAACGGATTATAATACAAAAGAGAGCTATAGAAATACTATTAAAGAGATTTCTAAAAAAAGTAAAATATCTGAAATGTATATTGCAAAAAAGCTATTAGAACTGGCAAATAATGAATATGACAAAAATGGAAGAAGTAAAAAAGCACATATTGGTTACTATCTTCAAAGACAAAATCAAAATATATTATTTGAGAAATTACAGTATAAAGAACAAAAAGTAGTATTAAATGAAAATAAAAAAGTAAAATTATATATTAGTTTTATAATAATACTAACTACATTGATATCTGGAATTGTAGCTATGTATTATCCACAACAAAGTAATAATATGTGGATAAGAATAATTACTTTTTTAATCATGTTATTACCAGTTTCAGAATTTGTAATACAGATTTTACAATACATTTTAGGTAAAATTGTTAAACCAAATTTAATACCTAAGCTAGATTTTAATAACCGGAATACCAGAAGATGAAGCTACTTTTGTTATTATTCCTACAATTGTAGATTCTAAAGAAAAAGTAAAAGAAATGTTTAGAAATTTAGAAAAAGATTATTTAGCAAATAAATCTCAAAATCTATATTTTTGCCTGCTTGGAGATTGCAAACAATCAGATAAGGAGATTGAGGAATATGATGTTGATGTATTAAGATGTGGTATAGAAGAAACTGAAAGGCTAAATAAAAAATATCCAAGTTTTAATTTTCCAATATTTCATTTTATTTATAGAAAACGTAAATGGAATGAAGTTGAACAAGCATATTTAGGTTGGGAAAGAAAAAGGGGAGCAATAACTGATTTTACAGAGTTTTTGCTTGGTAATTTAAGAGAACATGTGATTCAAGAAAAATTTAATTTAAATACAATTTATGAGACTAAAAAAGAAATTCCTAAAATAAAAAATATTATTACATTAGATGCAGATACAGATTTGAGTTTAAATTCAGCTTTTAAATTAGTAGGTACAATGGCACATATTCTAAATAAACCAGAAATTGAAAATGATAGAGTTGTTTCAGGATATGGATTAATTCAACCAAGAGTAGGTGTAAATCTAGATATTACTTATAAAAGTTTATTTACAAAAATATTTGCCGGATTAGGAGGAATTGACTCATATGTAAACGCAATTTCTGATATTTATCAAGACAATTTTGGAGAAGGTATTTTTACGGGAAAAGGAATTTTTAATCTAAAATTATATTCAAAAATATTAAAAAATGAGATTCCAGAAAATACTGTTTTAAGCCATGATTTACTCGAAGGAAATTATTTAAGATGTGGCTTGGCATCAGATATATTAATAATGGATGGGTATCCAACAAAATTTTCAAGCTTTATCACCAGACTTTCAAGATGGATTAGAGGTGATTGGCAAATAATTAAATGGCTTAAAAATAAAAAGTTAAATTTGCTTTCAAAATATAAAATTTTTGATAATTTAAGAAGAAGTTTACTTGAAATATCTGAAATATTGGCAATTGTTTATTTTTCTTTAATGAATAAATTCTTTAATAATTCAGAAATACTACCATTAACAAGCATATTTATAATAATGGTATTTCCATATTTTTTAGAAATACTAAATAATATTATTTTTAAAAGAGAAGGGGAACAAACACAAAAAGCTTTTACTCCAAAATTAGAAGGATATTTAGGAGCAATTTGTAGAGAAATAATTACTATAATGGTTCTTCCTTTTAAAGCTTGGATAAGTTTTAAATCAATAGTAAAAACATTATATAGAATGACAATTTCAAAAAAACATTTATTAGAATGGATGACTTCTGAAGAAGCAGAAAAAAATTTAACAGATAGTATTCTGAACTATTATAAAATGATGTCATTTAATATAATTTTTGCTGTTACAATAATTCTTATTTGTAAAAGTCTATTTAGTATAATACTTGCATGTTTTTGGATAATAGCACCAATAATCATGTATAATATAAGTAAAGAAATAAAAGAAACAAAGCCAAAAGACAAACTAAATAAAGAAGAAATTGTATATATTACAGATGTAGCAAAAAGAACATTTAATTATTTCTATGATAATCTAAATGAAAACAATAATTATCTTATTCCAGATAATTACCAAGAAGATAGAAAGAGATTATATGTGGAAAGAACCTCATCTACAAATATAGGACTTTCTTTAATGGCAGTTATTGCTGGTTATGATTTAAAGTTTATTTGCTTAGAAGAAGCAAATACGATATTAAATAGTATTATTGAAACAATTTGCAAATTAAAAAAATGGAATGGTCATTTATATAATTGGTATAATATAAAAACTTTACAGCCACTTATTCCTGAATATATTTCAACTGTTGATAGTGGAAATTTTGTCGGTTATTTATATGTTTTAAAAAGCTTTTTAGAGGAACAAAAAAATAATGAATTACAAGAATTAATTATGAGAGTCAATAATTTAATTGAAGGTACTGATTTTTCTAAACTATATAGTAATGAACATAGATTATTTTCTATTGGATTTAATATTCAAGAACGGAAAACTTACAGATTCATATTATGATTTATTGGCATCAGAAGCAAGGCAAGCAAGTTTAATTGCAATAATAAAAAGAGATATAGATTCAAAACATTGGAATGCTTTAAATAGAACACTTACTGTATTAAACAATAAAAAAGGGTTGATTTCATGGTCTGGAACGGCATTTGAATATTTAATGCCAAATATAAATATTCCAAGATATAAAGGAAGTTTAATTGATGAATCTTGTAAGTTTGCAGAAATGTGTCAAATAGAGTATGCTAAAAGATTAGGTACACCTTGGGGAATTTCTGAATCAGCTTTTAATGTGAAAGATTTACATTCAAATTATCAATATAAAGCATTTGGAATACCTTGGCTTGGCTTAAAAAGAGGATTAGCAGATGAAATAGTTATTTCAAGTTATGCAAGTATTCTTGCTATTTCTGATTTACCAAAAGAAGTAATAAAAAATTTAAAAGAACTTGAAAATCTAGGAATGTATAATAAATATGGCTTTTATGAAAGTGTAGATTTTTCTTATCAAAGACTAAAAAAAGATGATAATTCAAATATTGTAAAAACTTATATGGCACATCATGAAGCATTGATTTTGCTTTCAATAAATAATCTTTTAAATGATAATATTTTTCAAAAAAGATTTATACAAAATCCAGAAGTAGAGGCAACAAGTATTTTACTGCAAGAAAGAATGCCTGAAAAATTTATAGTAACTAAGGAAGAAAAAGAAAAACCAGATAAATTAAAATACCAAGATTATGAAAGCTATTCTGTTGTC
>DOYA01000039.1:0-3136 GCA_003518755.1 Clostridiales bacterium
ACAATGCACAAATTCAGCTAGCCGCAGAAAATAGCGATATTATTTTAGGATCTTCATATGCATATGATAGATTTATTCCTGATAAAAAAAATTACAAAAGTATTGATTTTAATAGTAAGATTTATTTAAATAATAATGGTTCAAAAATAGATTATGATAATGCTTTAAATATAGCAAAATTAAGTATGTGTGATCCAGGAAATACAATACATTTTACATCTGCAGCATTATGCCAAATAGGAAAAGAAACAGCAAATCTATTAGCAGATAGTTTTAACAAGCCGATTAAACCAGATTTAAAAATAACAGAAGTAAATCCAAGTGATGCAGTTAATTATCAAATTTTAGCAAAAGATAATAGTGATATAATGTTTCAAACAATTCAAAATACTACAAATAGTAATTTAAAGTTGTATTCAAATTATCCACCAAGGGATGAAAGTTTATTTAGATTTAAAAAAATATCAGACAATCAGTATATAATAATAAGTAGGAGAAATTCGCTTGTAATATCAGCAAAAGATAATACAAATAATTCAAAATTAATACTTGCAAAACAAAATCAGGCTGACAAAAAACAAATATGGAAAATAATACATAACAGTAATGGAACAGTAGCATTTGTAAATGTTGCAACAGGAAAAGCAATCCAACCTGAGAAAGATAAACAAAATATAAAACATAGTTTAATACAATCAACATATGTTAATAATAAAAACGCTCAATCTTTCTATTTGTATTCTGATGAAGTTAGAATACAAACCACAAATATTAGAGTATATCTACCAAATAGCAATTCTGAAATGGGTAAAATTGATTTCAATTTTGCAGTAACTAAAAAAATAACAGAAAAAGATGTTATAAATAACACTAAAACTCAAATATATAATGAAGTTAAGAAAAAATTAAAATCTATAGGATTAAAAGATGGAGAATATAAAATAATTATGTGGAAAGATAATTCTCATAGTATTGCAGATGATTTGTTACACTATTATATTAAAGTTGAGCTTGTTTTTCCGGATAATAGTTTAGAGAGTAATCCTGCAAATTGTACGAAAGTTGATCCATGTGAAGTGGTTAACTATAAAATTTTATCAAAAGATAGTTCTTATGTAATGTTCCAAAATACACAAAACAATGTAAATAGTAATGTAAGGCTATATATCAATGTTCCATCTAAAGATGAAAGTTTATATAGATTTAAAAAAATATCAAATATTGGATATATGATAATAAGCAAAAAGAATTCGCTTGCTATTTCTGCAAAAGATTATAATAATAACTCTAAATTGATTTTAGCAAAACAAAATCAAGCAGACAAAAAACAAATATGGAGAATAGTACATAATAGTAATGGAACAGTAGCATTTGTAAATGTTGCAACAGGAAAAGCAATTCAACCTGAGCAAGATAAACAAAATGTAAAAAATAGTTTAATACAATCAACATATGTAAATAATAAAAATGCACAATCTTTCTACTTGTATTCTGATGAAGTAAGAATACAAACAACAAGTATTAGGGTTTATTTACCAGACAGTAATTCTGAAAATGGTAAAATTGATTTCAGTTTCGCAGTAACAAAAAAAATAACAGAAAAAGATGTCATAGATAATACTAAAACTCAAATATATAATGAAGTTAAGAAAAAACTAATATCTAAAGGATTAAAAGATGGAGAATATAAAATAATTATGTGGAAAGATAATTCTCATAGTATTGCAGATGATCTTATACATTACTATATTAGAGTCAACATAATACCTCAAAACTAGATAATTGCAAATTTAGCTATTAAAGAATAAATATATTATAAATAAATATGAATTTAATCAATGAAAGCCTAAATATATTACAAGTTAATATATTTAGGCTTTATAATTTATAAATATTTCTTTGTTAAAAAACATCTTGCATTTTTTTACTGATTATAGTAATATATAAAGCATAAGGAGAAATACTGTGGAAAGTAGAAACAAACCTAAAGTTATAGTAATTGTTGGTCCAACAGCATCTGGAAAGACAGCATTATCTATTGAACTTGCAAAAAAAATAAATGGTGAAATTGTATCTTGTGATTCAATGCAAATATATAAAGATATGAATATTGGCTCAGCAAAACCTACAATAGATGAAATGCAAGGAATAAAACATTATTTAATAGATGTAGTAGAACCAACTGAAAGATTTAGTGTTGCGGAATATAAAAAAAGAGCAGAGCAAGCTATTGAAGAAATTTTAAAAAAAGGAAAAGTTCCTATTGTTATAGGAGGTACAGGATTATATGCTAATAGCTTGATTTATGGAATTGAATATAATGAAATTGAATTTGATGAAAAATTCAGAAATGACCTTATGAAAAAAGCTGAAACAGAAGAAGGTTTGCAATTGTTATATGAAGAAGCTAAAAAAATAGATCCAATTGCAGTAGAAAAAATTAGTAATAATGACAAAAAAAGAATTATTAGAATTATAGAAATATTTCATTCAACAGGAAAAACAAAAACTCAGCAAGAAATAGAATCAAGAATGAATAGTATAAAATATGATTATAAAGTATTTGCTATTAATATTGAAAGAACTATCTTATATGAAAGAATTAACAAAAGAGTAGACATTATGATTGAACAGGGATTAATAAAAGAAGTTCAGGATATAATTGCTAAATACAACGATTTTCCGACTGCAATGCAAGCAATTGGCTATAAAGAAATTGTAGAGTATTTAAATGGAAAAATTACAAAAGAAGAAGCTATAGAAAAAATTAAACAAGAATCTAGAAGATATGCAAAGCGTCAAATTACATGGTTTAAGAGAATTGAAAATTTAATTTGGTTAAATGGTTTAAATACAATACAGAATAATATAGATATTATTTTGGAGGAAATAGATTGGGAAAAATATTAAATTTTAAAGAATTAAAAAATAAAAAAATGAATAAAAGAATTATAGTTTATTTTATTTTTTTCTTTATAGTGTTTTATATTTTATTGTCTATATATTTGCTTGTCAAAACACCTAATGAAACTATTATGGTGGACAATGGTACACTTACACTAGAAGAAGCTTCTACAGGATATATAATAAGAGAAGAAACAGTTTTAAAAGGTGAAAACTATAAAAATGGGTTAAC
>DOYA01000039.1:3259-9305 GCA_003518755.1 Clostridiales bacterium
GGTATGGAGGAAGAAGAAACAAAGGAGAAGATTGCAGAGATAAATGCTAAAATACAAGAAGCACTTGCAAAACAACCGAATATACTTACTACAACAGATATAAAAATCTTAGAAAAGCAAATAGATGAGAAAACACAAAACTTAAGAAAATTAACAGATGTAAGTGTCATTTCAGAATATAAAAAAGAAATTGAGGAAATACTAAATAAAGAAGCAAAAATTGCAGGATCTCAAAGCAAAAGTGGAGCTTATATTGGGCAACTTGCAAAAGAAAAAGAAGAATATGAAAATAAATTAACATCTGATTCAGAATATATACAAACTCCAATGGCAGGTGTTGTTTCTTACAGAGTTGATGGCCTTGAAGATGTACTTAGTGTAAATGATTTTAGCACAATAACAAAAGATTTTTTAGAAAATTTAGAACTAAAAACTGGAAAAATAGTTTCAACATCAAATGAATCTGGTAAAATAATTAACAACTTCAAGTGTTATATAGCAACAATATTAGAAAGTGAAGCTGCAAACACTGCAGAAATTGGTAATAAAGTTAAAATAACATTATCTTCTGGAAACGAAATGAATGGGGAAATAAAATATATAACTAAAGAGGATAAAGATGAGGTATTAGTAATAATTGAAATAAAACAGCTAACACAAGAATTGATAGAGCATAGAAAAATTTCACTTAACATTACTTGGTGGAGTTCATCTGGATATAAAGTTCCAAACTCTAGTATATTAGAAGATGAAAAGGGATTAAAATATGTTGTTAAAAGAAATGCTGGAGAAGATAAAAAAGTTATAGTTAAAGTTTTAAGAAAAAATGAAAAATACTCAATTATTGATATTTTTAAAGATGATGAATTAAATGAATTAGGAATAGAAGATGTTGATAAAAATCAAAAAATCATGAAATATGATAATATTTTACTTTATCCAAGTAAGTAGGTTAAATATATTTGAGGTCTGAGGTCGGACTTTGGATTTCCAACTTTCGACTTTCAACCTCCTACCTCTCACTTTTTAAATATTACAATAATATTACAGCAATATTAAGATTATATTACATTTTTGATAAACTATTGACAATTGGAAAAAAATATAAGATACTAAAAATGTATTTCAAAAGATGTGAGTTTCACATTAAGTTAGTAAGATAAAATTTAGGAGGAAATAAAATGGCAAGTGCAATAATGAACAAGGTATGGAATTTATTTGGAATGGATCAAGCAGAGGATGAGGAACTAGAAGAAGATGTATATGATTATGAATATGAAGAGCCTGTAGAGGAGAAAAAAAGCTTTATTAAAAGAAATAGTAAAGTAGTTGCTATGCCACAATCACAATCTGTTAGAATGGTTATATCTCAACCTACAAGTTTTGAACAATCAGAAGAAATATGTGGATTTTTAAAAGAAAAAAAATCAGTAATAGTTAATTTAGAATATGTAAATAAAGATGTTGCTAGAAGAATAGTTGACTTTATTAGTGGTGGAGTATATTCTTTAGATGCTCATATTCAAAAAGTTTCTAATTCTATCTTTTTAATTGCACCTACAAATTATGAAATTACAAATGAAATGGCTAGAGAAGAAATAAAAAACAAATTATCAGTTTCTTGGTTAAATAAAAATAGTATTAACTAAAAGGAGGCATGTAATATGCTTACATCTTTAGATATTGAAAATAAAAAATTCAGTAAAAAAATCATGAACGGATATGATTCTGAAGAAGTTGATGATTTTCTAGATGAATTAGGAGTCGAATTTGCAAAAAAACAAAAAGAATTGACAGAGGCATTTAAAGAAATAGAAGATTTAAAAGCAAGTTTAGAACATTATAAAAATATAGAAGAAACTCTTCAAAATACTTTACTTATGGCACAATCAACAGCTGAAGAAGTGAAAAATGTTGCAAAACAAAAAGCTGATCAAATAATTGAAGATGCAAGAGCTTCTTCAACAAAAGAAGTTGCTTCATTAGATAATCAAATTATTATGAAGAAAAAAGAATTAGAAGATGTTACAAAACAATTTGATATATATAAAGCAAAAATGGAATCACTTCTAATATCACAACTTGAATTAATAAAAGAAATAAATAAAAACGAAGATGCAATCTAAGAAGCTTTCTTAGGTTGTTTTTTTAATAATGTGATTAAAGATTTAGAGGTTAAAAGATATGATAATTAAGCAATTAGGGAAAATAGCTTATGAAAACAAACAAAATATAGAATCTAAAAGATTTAAAAGAAAAAGAATAACGGAAGAAATAGGAAATAGAGAAAAAGAAATTTCAAGGTTAGAAAAAAAAATAGAACAAAAAATAGATAGTATTGAAAACTGTAAAAATAAAATTGATAAAGAAATAATTCCAAGAATTAATTATATAAAAGAGCTATTACAGACAAGTGAAGAACAATTAACTAGATTGAAAGAATCATTGAATAATCAAGGATTATTAACTAGATTGAAAGAATCATTGAATAATCAAGGATTTATTTCTCGACTTTTTAATTTTTTTTTAATGAAAAATACAAGCAACGAAATTAATAGTATGATTACAACAGCAAAAAATAATATTGACTTATTACAAAATGAATTAAAACAGCTAGAAGATCAACAAGAAGCATTAACAACTACGATTGAGAGTTTAAAGAATGAAATAATAGATTTAGAAGCCCAAATAAAGGAAAAACAAGATTTGAATTTAAATTATACAGAAGATTTAAAAAAACTTGAAACTGAAATTGGGGAAACAGAAACATTATCTAAATCTATAAAACAACCTAAAGCAGGCAGTAAAAAGTCATTTATGATTAATTATGGTATTAACTCTTTTAAAAACTTAACTGAAATTCTTGGACCATTAGTTATAGATGAAGAAGATTTAAAGTCTTTAAATAGTGATAATGATAGTAGAAATTATTTTTTTATTTTTAGACAAATAGACCCTAACAATCTGCAAAATAGTAATTTAGATGCCAGGTATTGTATAAATACCAAAACAATTAATCATAATGCATCGATGATGATAATAATGCCAATACAAAAGGATGGAATTTGGAGCGAAAATATAAAAGGATTTGATTCAGAAACTATAATACTATCAAATACATTTGGCTATCCTGAAGGAACAGTGTGTTTAATACCAAAAGGAAAAAGAAAAGAAGTTAGGGAGCTATTCAAGAAAGATTCAAGATTTAAAAGAGTTGAACTAATTGAGTATGATGGTGACAAAGTTGGAGAATATCCTAGAGCTTTAGTAAAAATGGTAGAAGGAAATGATCCGGAAAATTGGACTAAAGATATATTGAAAAAAAGATTTAAATTTCTTAAAGAAGTAAAAGAAAACTATTATGAAAATAAAGCTTTAAGTGACATGATAGATTTTCTTGAAAAATTAAAAAAATACAGATTTACTAAAATGTCAAGTTTTGTAGAAAATTTACTGTTTTTTGAGCAACAAATGCCAGAAGAATATTTAAGTATAGAAGATATGTTTGAACAAGTGCTGAATTCAAAAAATGGAGATGTAAAACAAGCTCTAAAGTATTTGTCAAATGCACTTTCAGATGAAGAACTTGTTATATCACAAGAAGGAATCGAATTGTTTGATAGATATTTGACAGATAGTTCAAGCATTAATAAAAAAACTGCTGAATTAATAGATAATAATCCTGCGATTTCTAAAGAATACAGATACATTTTTGTAACTAATATAAATAGATTTTTAAAAGATAAAACATCATTATTTTTTGGTGATATGAGATTAAAAATTTTTTTAGAAATATTTGCGGTTGATAATAAAATATTAGATTTAAGAAGTGAAATAAGTCATAATGAAGAAAAACAAGGTTTGAGAAATTATATTAGTCGTCAAAAATTCGAAACTATAATAGCACTAAAGGAAGAAACCGCTGAAATAGAAAAAGATATAATGCAAGCAAAAAATAGAAGGAGAAGAAGAAAGCCAAAAGATATAAAATCTGCAAGTAAAAGAAAAGAAAGTGTAGATATACCATTACTGTATGATAATCAATATATAGATCAATATAATAAATTAACAGAGACAATTAACGACATTTGTGAGAATTCTAAATTGACAGCAACAATTAATGGTGCTTTAAGAACTGCAACAGAAATCTTTGAAAAAACTATAGATGAAGAATATTTTAAAAAAACAACTGAAATTTCTATACAATCTGGAAGAATACGTCTCAAGGATCCAGCT
The DNA here is from genome assembly GCA_003518755.1 of Clostridiales bacterium. Taxonomy (GTDB): domain Bacteria; phylum Bacillota; class Clostridia; order TANB77; family CAG-508; genus CAG-269. The sequence continues at coordinate 7,496 of DOYA01000039.1, forward strand.
TCTAAAAAGACTATAAATATTCCGCTTAAAGGAAATGATATAAGTGGTAATAGATATCGTAGACAAGGTGACGATAGAATTGTAACACTTGTTAGATTAATACATGTATGTAATAGATTAGCTCATTCATATAATCATATTTTTGAAGATAATGTTTATAAATTATTTTATAGTGAAAAATATCCAGATACAGATGAAAAAACGATAAAGAATAGCAAAGAATTTAAAAATTTATCTAATGCAATCGAAGTATATTGTACTGCTTTACGAGCAATGAAAGATAATGAAAGAGAAAGCAATTCTTATGCATATTTAAAAACATTGAGAGATAATGTAGCTAGGGCTTTGAACAATGGAAAAGTCGAAAAAGAATTTGATGAAAACTACCTGGACTTTTTTAATCAAATTCTTGAATTAAAAAGTAGGAGTTACGAATTAAAGAATGATTTAATAAAATTTACTACTACAAAGATGAAAGAAAGAAAGTATTCTTATGGAACAAAAAGAATAGCTAGAATAAAAGAAAATGGAAATGGAAAAGTTGAAGATGTACTTATTATTAATTTACCAAATTATGGGCAGGTAGTATTTCATATTATTTCACAAGAGATATTAGATTTAATTGACCATGAATATGAATCAAATATACCTCTTATCAAAGAAGGATATGGTATTGACAGAAATCATCAAAGAAATACTGTTAATTCACCAATTTTAACTAGAGGGATAAGTGATGAATTGAAAAATAGAATAGAAAAAGATACGTTATTAGTTGTTTTAGAACAAATAGTAAACACTGATGAACCATATGAAGAAAAAAAGAAAGATATTGCAAAGGTTCTATTAAGTTATGGAGAATCAATTGATAACATAGAATCAATTTTAAAAAGTTTTGACAATAAATATGGTAACCTAAGATAAGAAAAAATGATTTTTTGGAGGAATAGAAATGGAGTTTTGCCAAAGCATACGAAACACGCCTGAATTTAATTCTAAAATCAAAAAAATAGAAGAACTGGAAGATAGCCAACAATATAGAAAAGCGTTTGAAGCATTAATTATTTTTATACAAATGATAAATGCTTATATTATAAAAAATAAACTTCAAATAGAAAAAAATTTAAAAAATAGTTTTTTTAGTTTTATTGATATTTACAAAGAGAATAAATTAGATAATTTATATAGATATATGCTAAGTATATTATCAATATATGAAGAATATCCAAGTGACTATATTGATTTAGATTTTCAAAAATTAAAAACATATACAGATTTAATTGTAAATGAAGTATTTTAATAAAAGCGATCATTTTTGCTGAAAAATCTCTAAAAGCTCTTGACATAAGAGCTTTTTTTTGATAGAATATTTCTATTATTAATTACACTAGCGATATTATGCGCTATAAGTATTTTAAAATCAATAATTATTTAAAAGGAAAAGAGGAATTAAACTTACAAGAAAAGCAAATATTTAAAAATTGAAAGCAGCAGTTTTTGAATATTTGTTTACTAGTTTTATCCGCAACATTGCTTTCATTGTATATGCTTTTTTCTCGACTAAAGCACGAAAAAAGATATACAATGCCGCTGTTGCTACTCTACAAAGTAGGTGTAACAGTAAGTTGTAAATAAATATTCTTGTAAAGTTTAAGAAGGACTTTTTCTCAAGATATATTATATTCTGCTAATTTTTTTTAGAGGTGATTTTTTTGAAATTAAAAGAAGTAAAACATGAAAAATCTGTAAGAAAAGACTTTTCAAAAGTTGGCGACTTTATTGAAATGCCAAACCTAATCAAGGTTCAAAGAGA
>DOYA01000028.1 GCA_003518755.1 Clostridiales bacterium
AAGGTTCAATCTATGTATTTGATGAACCTACTCAAGGATTACATTTAAAAGATATTGAAGTCTTGAAAAAAGCAATGAGAAATATGATAAAAAAAGGTAATTCAGTAATTGTAATTGAACATAATTTAGATTTTATTATAGATAGTGATTATATCATAGATATGGGACCAGATGCAGGTAAAAATGGAGGAAAAATAGTTTTTAATGGTTTTATAGATGATTTGATAAAAACAAATACATTTACAGCAATTGCAATTAAAGGATATCTATATAAAGAGAAACAATAAAATGAGTTTTTAATTTTATTTGATATTCAAAAAATCAACATCAAATATAACTAGGATAAAAATGGAGGAATAAAATGAGAATTGCAATTATTTCAGATATACATGGAAATTTAGAAGCACTAAAAACAACATTACAAGATATAGAAAGAAGAAATGTAGATAAGATTATATGTTTAGGGGATATAATAGCAAAAGGAGTACATCCTAAAGAATGCATAAAATTAGTAAAGGAAAAATGTGATATTGTTTTACAAGGAAATTGTGATAGCTATTTTTCATCAGAACATAAAGAAAAAGAAGAATTATCACTACAAGAACAAAGAAGAATAGAATGGAATCAATCTCTAATAACTGATGAAGATAGGAAATATTTATTAAATCTGCCATATTGCTATGAATTTTATTTGAGTGGAAGTTTAGTGAGATTATTTCATGCTACTCCTGTAGCTATTGATAAACATGTGCTAAATCTTGATAGTATTGAAACAAAGTATAAAATGTTTTTACCAAGTGAAAAAACTCAGACACAGAATGTTGCAGATGTAGTTATATATGGGCATATTCATCATCCGTATTTAGACAAATTATATAATAAAACATTAATAAATGTAGGAAGTGTTGGAAATTCATATGATGTTATAAGAAATGACAGCAAGGACAGTAGTAAACTAGAAACGACCAAAAGCTACTATATGATTATTGAAGGAGAATATGGTTCGAGGAAATATACATCTGATGTTTCCTTTCAATTTATCAAAGTGCCATATAATATTGATAAAGAATTAGAAGATGAACATCTAAATATCGAAAAAGAAAACTATCGATTTGAATTAAAAGAAGGAAAATATAGAGATATGACTAAAATAAAAGATAATTTTAAAAAATTGGGAATTAATACTGATTTGATATAGTTATAAATAGGTATTTAGTAATATAATTAATTTACAAAAAAGAACAGCCAATATTAGCCTGATAGTTATAACTAAATGTTATATGTAAAATACATATTTGTATTTTACATTTCCAAAAGTTATTGTTATAATATGTTTAAAATAGAATCTAAATTATAGATAACTATGCTTATATATTTGAAAGGAGACCAACTATGAAAATCACAAAATATCCACAATCATGTTTATTAATTGAAACAAAAGGGAAGAAAATATTAATAGATCCTGGTATTCTAAAATATAAAGATGAATATTTTAATATTTGGAATAATGTTGATATAATATTAATTACACATAAGCATCCAGATCATTGCAATACAGCCGTGTTGGAAAAGCTTGATAAAAGTATTTTGATATACTCAACAAAAGAAGTAAAAGATGCAAATGAAAATTTAAGTATTAATATTATAAAAGAAAGTGATATATTAAAACTAGGAGATATAACTATTGAAGTAGTACATGCTATACATGGTTATCAACCACTATTAAAAGGTAAAGAAATAAATGAAAATGTCGGCTATATTATAGATGATGGAGAAAATAGGCTATATACTACAAGTGATACAATATGTTTCAAAAATGATTATAAAGCCAATGTTCTATGTGTTCCAATAACTGGACATGGACTAACAATGTCTGCTTTTGAGGCGGCTTTATATGCAAAGGAAGTTGGAGCAAATGTTACAATTCCAGTTCATATGGACAATCCTGCTTTTCCACCAGATTTAAACTATTTTAAAGAAATGTTTGAAAAATATGAAGCTGAATATGAAATATTAGAAAACGATGAAACTATTGAAATAGAATAGATTGATGTAATTAGTGTAAGTAAATGTTATGAAAAACATTAGGGACAATTGTCGAAAAAACTCGAACGATTTTAAAAATAAAATAATAAAAAATATTGCAAAATTTTTGAATTGTAGTATAATAATATTGAAATGAACTGGTCATATTATGGTCAAAAAAAGCAGACATTGTGGGATGTCTGCTTTTATCTTATCATTGAAAAATTTTCAAGATAAGATATATAACTCTTAATAATTTATAAGCTTTATCTAAGAAGATATACGTATTATGTATAAGTTTATGAAATTTATAAGAGCTATTTCTCTTTTGTTTTGAACTGGTCATATAATCACCTCCTTTCGAGGCCTATGGCCATAAAATATAGTATAACATATAAAAAATGCGAAGTTTGTAATAATTTGTCGAAAGCATAAATAAATTTTGAAAATAATGAAAAAAGAAAAAATTCTTGTTTTATTTATGCAATTATAGTAAAATAATTATAATAAAAACAAAAGGAGGATTTTCTATGCCAAGAGCTTTAATTACAGGAGCATCTTCAGGAATAGGTAAAGATATAGCCATTGAATTAGCTAAAAGAAATTATGATTTAGTTTTAGTTTCAAGAGATATAGATAAATTAAATAAAGTTAAGGAACAAATTAATAATGTTCAAGTTGAAGTGATATCCAAAGACTTAAGTATAGAGCAAAATTGTATAGACTTATATGAACAATTAAATAATGAAAAAATTGATATACTAATAAATAATGCAGGATTTGGATTGTTTGGAGAATTTGCTGAAGCTCCATTAGAAAAAGAATTAAGTATGATAAAAACAAATATAATTGCAATGCATATTCTAACAAAACTTTTTTTACAAAAAATGAAAAGAGAAAATGCAGGTTACATTTTAAATGTAGCGTCAATAGCAGGTTTTATGCCAGGACCATTAATGTCTGCATATTATGCATCAAAGGCATATGTAGTAAGATTAACACAAGCGATTAGAGAAGAATTAAAAAAAGAAAAATCTAATGTTAAAGTTGGAGTCTTATGTCCTGGTCCTGTTGATACAAACTTTAATAATGTAGCTGGAGTAACATTTAATTTACCTGCATTATCAAGTGAGTATGTTGCAAAATATACAGTTAATAAAATTTTAAAAAACAAGTTTTATATTGTGCCTGGAATACAAATAAAAGCAGTTAGATTTTTTGCAAAAATAATACCTGATAGTATAATGGCAAAAATGTGTTATAAAAATCAGGCTAATAAAAGATAAAAAACTGATACAAAAAAAGGAAAAATATGTTATAATAGTAATCAAAAAATGCTTAAAGATAAAATAGGAGTACAAAATGAAAGAGTCATATCAATATATAGGAAAACAAGTTAAGGTAATTATAGATAGACCAATAGGGAGTTCTCATCCAGATTATCCAGAGTCTATTTATCTAGTAAATTATGGTTATTTGCCAAATACTATAAGTGGAGATGGAAAAGAGATTGACTGTTATATACTTGGGGAAAATAATCCTTTAAAAGAATATGAAGGAATATGTATTGCTGTTATACATAGAAAAAATGATGATGATGATAAACTAATAATTGCACCAAAGAATAAAAATTTTACAAATGATGAAATAAGACTCTTAACAAACTTTCAAGAACAGTATTTTGAAAGTGAGATTATTAGAGATTCAAATTATTTGAAATAATAATGGTAATAATTATGAAAATAAGGAGTGTAAATGAAAATAGGAATAGATATAGATGATACTACCTTTTTTACAGTGAAATCAATGTTAAAGTATGGAAATATTTTTGAAGAAGAAATATCTGGAAAACCAATAGATAGAGATAATTTTGGCTTAATAAAAAATAGATATTATTTAAATGCATTATATGGTTGGGATAATGAAACTAAATTTAAATTTTTTGACAAATATTATAAAAATGTTTTAGAAGAATGTGTAATGTTACCTGATGCAAATACAGTTATTCAGAAACTAAAAGAAGAAGGGGATACTATACATTTTATTACAGCAAGATTAATGAATATAGAAGG
>DOYA01000107.1:0-3667 GCA_003518755.1 Clostridiales bacterium
ACTGATTAAAATGACTGGAATTGCGCTTCTAGCAGAATTTGCAATAAGTATCTGCAAAGATGCGGGTGAAAGCTCTTTGGCAAATAAAGTTGAGCTAGGAAGCAAAGCAATAGTAATTTCAATGTCTATACCGATAATACATAATTTACTAGAAATAATAATTAACTTAATGCCTAATTAAATGTTAAAAAAGGACCCGGTCCCAATTTACCATGTGCAAAAAATACCCGGTCCCAGTTTACCAAAAAAGGAAATACTGATGAAAAGATTTATTATTTTTTTGATTGTTTTTATGTTGATACCTAATATTTCATGTGCAAATAATGATTCAGAGAGAATAGATTCATCTGCTATTATTAAAAAACAAGAAGAAACATTTGGTATTAGAGATTTTTTGAGAGATTGTGAAAGATATGCTCCAGATTTTATTAATGATTTAAATATTAAAAATCTATTTAATAATTATGTTTCAGGTAGTTTTGATAATAAAGGTATCTTTAATAAAGCAGGAGGGTTAATAAAAAAAGGTTTTACAGATGTTTTCAAAATATTACTAAGTATTATTGTGATTGTTTTAATACATAGCCTATTAAAAGCATTGACTGATGACTTAGAAAACAATAGTGTTTCACAAATTGTATATTATGCTCAATATATTATGATTGTAACAATAATTATGGCAAGTTTTTCTGAAATTTTAGATAGTATTATAGAATCAATTGATAATATGGTTGGTTTTACGAGAAGTTTAGTTCCTCTTTTAATAACACTTATGATATATACAGGTAATATTACAACAAGTACAGTGCTAGAACCTGTTTTGTTATTTATAATTGAATTAATTGCAAATATAATTAAAATAGGCATTATTCCGATTGTATCTTTGATAATGGCTTTAATAATAGTATCCAAAATAAGTAATAGAGTGCAAATCCAAAAAATATCTAAATTTATGAAATCAAGTGTTGTTTGGACTTTAGGCATTGTTCTTACAGTTTTTATAGGACTTGTTTCATTGGAAGGAAGCCTTACTTCAGCTATAGATGGGGTAACAGCGAAAACCGCAAAAGCTGCAATTAGTTCTCTTATACCAGTTGTAGGTAAGGTTTTAGGAGATGGAGTAGACAGTGTTTTAGGATGTGGAGTAATTCTAAAGAATGCAGTAGGGGTTATGGGTGTGATTATTATAATAAGTATATGTTTATTGCCAATTATAAAACTCGCTACTTTTACAATAATGTATTCGGTTTCATCAGCTATTATCGAACCTTTAGCTGATGAAAAAATTGTTAAACTTTTAGATGAAATGAGTGATGTTTTTAAACTATTACTTGCAATTATATGTAGTGTAAGTGCTTTATTAATTATTGGAATAACATTAGTTATAAAAATATCAAATAGTGGGATGATGTATAGATGATTAGTTTTTTAAGTTCCTGGATAGGACAGATTGCAGTATCTGTAATAATAGTTAGTATATTTGAAATAATTATACCTAATGGAAATCTAAAAAAATATATAAAAGTAGTACTTGGAATCTATATTGTATACTGTATGATAACACCTTTTGTAAATAAAAACAAATTATTTGATATTGATGATTTAGATATTAAAAAATATACTACAAATAATATTTCCAAAAGTAATATAAATCAAGAAAGTATGGATAAAAGACTAGAAGTATTATACATAGATGAATTAGAAAAGAATATTAATAATAAATTAAACGAATATGGATATGAGATTTATAAATGTAAAATTGATGCAAATTTAAAAGCTAATAAAGAAAATCCAGGAATACATAAAATTGATTTGATAATAAAAAATAGTCAGAATAATCAAATTCAAATTAATGAAGTAGAAATAGGAAATAGCATAAAACAACAAGAAAAAAAAGATATAAACATCGAACAAATAAAGCAGTTAATAGCAGATTATTTAGAGATAAATCAAAATATTATTAGTATAAAAATTAAGTAAGTATGTACAATTAGTAAATAGGACAGACTTACCATTGAAAAAGGAGTAAGCAGTTATGGAAAATTTTTTCAAAAGACTAGGTGAGAAAAATCCAAAATCAAATAATAAAAGAAAGATTGAGAACCTATGCTTTTTTATTGGTATATTAATTATAACTTTAATTTTAATGAAAAGTATTTGGAAAGGAAATACTGAAAAATCAAAATTAGATGAAAAAGAAAATTATACAGATGAAGTTCTTGCTATAGAAAATAATAATCAAAAAAATAATGAAATTGAAAATAAATTGGAAGATATACTTTCTTCTATAAAAAATGTAGGAAAAGTAAATGTTTTTATTAATTATTCTGAAAGTACAAGCGTTATCCCTCTATATGATGAAAGTACGACAACAAGCACTACAACAGAGGGAGATTCTTCTGGAGGTACAAGAAATACAGTCGAAACTGAAAATCAAAAAGAAGTGGTTTTTACTGAAAAATCAGGGCTTAAAGATCCGGTAATACAAAAAACTTTGATGCCAATTATTGAAGGAGCTATTATTACAGCAGAAGGTGCAAGTAATGCAAGTGTTAAAACTGACATTATTTCTGCTGTTCAAGCGGTTACGGGGCTTAGTATAGATAGGATACAGGTATTTGAAATGCAATGAGTTTGAAAAATAATTGGCAAATTTCGTTGTTAAACTGCATTCGAAAATCCTGCGACGTACAAAAAGTACGACTCGGATTTTCTCATTTGTTTGCCTAGAAATTTATCCAATTCTTTTCCAAACGTGGGAGTTCATAGATTTCTTATACAATAAAAAAAATAAGGATTATATCTTATAGGAGGATGTATTGATGGTAAATTTAAAAAGAAAAGAGTTTATAATTTATGCGATTGCTTTAATGTTAGTAACTGCTGGATATTTTAATTATTTGAATTTTGATTTTAACTCAATAAAAACTTCTGTTATGCCAGAAAAAAATAATATAAATGAAATCTCAGAAAAACAATTACCAGAAGAAAATGAGTTTAAAGAAAATATAGAAGATAATAAAGAGAATAATAGTATTTTAGAATCAGAAAATAAGGAAGAAAATCAGATTGAAGTTGCATCTAATGAAACAGAAGAAGAAACTAATAATAACAAAACAAATATAGGAGATGCTGTATTAGTAAGTAGTAATGAAACGATAGATAATACGTCTGAAGCAGATGATTATTATGCTGCTACAAAGTTACAGAGAAATCAAATGTATGCTGAAATAATAAAAAAATATGAAGAGTTAATTAATAATCAAAATTTATCAGAAGTGCAAAAATCAATTGCCACAGAAGAAATTAAAAAAATAAATAATAAGAAAAATGCTATAATGATTTGTGAAAACTTGATTTTGTCAAAAGATTTTGAAGAATGTGTAATACTAATTAATGAAGAAAGTGTTAATATAATAGTTCATGTAAAAGATGGTTTAAATCAAGAAAAAGTAAGCCAAATTCAAAATATTATTTCAAGAGAATTATCTACTGAAATTGAAAACATACATATTAGTGAAAAATGAATTTTTTAATTTAGGACCGGGTCCTTTTTTGCACATTGGTAAATTGGGACCGGGTCCTTTTTTGCACATATATTAAAAAATAACTAATCCGCGTCAGTACATCGTTTTTAAAAATCCGTATGGTGGGTATCCCTAAAGGG
>DOYA01000107.1:3766-9408 GCA_003518755.1 Clostridiales bacterium
AGGATTAGTTATTTTCATTGTTTTAAAAAAAAGTACCCGGTCCCAATTTGAAGTTTTCAAAAAAGGACCCGGTCCCAATTTGAAATTTAAAAAAAGTACCCGGTCCTAAATTAAAATATTACAAAAATATTACAAGATTATTAAATTTATATTACAAAACCAAAAATATGTTGAATAAGAAAAAAAAATGATGTAAAATAAGAAATGATATGTGAGTAATTTTTTAATAAATAGAGGAGGAACAATATTATGGCATCAAATCCAATGCAAAGACAAGCAAGGAATTATTTTTTATTAGGAATGGTAATTACATTACTAATTGCAGGAGCTGTATTAGCTTTATTATTTATGCAAATGAGGAAGATCAAAGAAGAAAATAAAAAATATGCAGATTCTTTTAAACCAATATATGTATTGAATCAAAATATCAAATCTGGAGATGTACTTGATGTAAGTATGTTTACACAAGTTCAAGCGTCAGAATCAGCTGTTCCAGCAGATTATGTTGATCCAGGTGCTTTAATTTCAGCATATTCTTTGTATACAAAAGAAGGCGTTAAAATTATTACAGATTATTCAGATGGAGCACAACATCTATATTTAAATGGAGATAAAAGCTCGGAAGTTTTAAAAGATGAAGCAACAGGAAAGTATTATGTTTTAAAAAACAATAATAAAGAATATATTGAAACAGTAGAAGCCCCTGTTATTGCAAAAGTTGATGCAAAGGCCAATACTATACTATCTCAATCATTAATTGCTAGATCTAATGAAATATACACAGATGATGCTAGGCAACAAGAATACAATATGGTTATATTACCAGTGGATTTAGTAACTGGAGATTATGTTGATATTAGAATGCAATTACCAAGTGGACAAGATTATATAGTAGTGTCAAAAAAACGTGTAACAATTCCAGATATAAGTGGAGAATATTTAACTGATACAATTAAAATGAATATGGCAGAAGATGAAATTCTTTCATTATCATGTGCTATAGTTGAAGCATACAAAATGGATGGTACAAAATTATATGCTACAAAATATGTTGATGCGGGATTACAGCAAGCATCAATTCCAACTTATGTTGTAAATAATGAGGTTGCTCGCTTAATGGATTCAGATGCGAATATTGTTGAAAAAGCAAAAAATGCATTATATGCTAGATATAATAGTAACAACTTAAAATCCTTAAGGGAACAATACATAAATGCAGCTTTATCACAAAATGGAACTGAAGAAGAATTTAAAACTAAAGCACAAGAAAGTATAACATCTACAAAAGAATCAAGACAGAAATATTTGCAATCTTTAACAGCTACACCAGCTGTTCCTACAGCAGAATAAAAAAACAGAAAGGAATATACTATGAGAAAAATAGGATTTATTGGAGCATTTGATAAATCAAATTTTATAATGTATACAGCAAAAATTCTAGAGCAATTAGACTATAAAGTCTTATTAGTAGATGCTACAAGCACGCAAAAACTTAAATATATTGTACCTTCAATAAATCCTACTAAAGCATATATTACTAATTTTGAAAACATGGATTTTGCTGTTGGATTTGAAAGTTGGCAAGAAATTGAGAAATATTTTGGATTACAATTTGATACAAATGATGAAGATGAAAAAAATGATAAAAATGAAAATTCAAAAAGTGAAATTTATGATTATGTTATTATAGATGTAGATGAACCTGAAAAAATAGAGCTTTTTGACTTGTCTGATGCTGAAAGAAACTATTTTGTAACATCTTTTGACATGTATTCTTTAAGAAAAGGTGTTAATATTTTAAAAGGATTTAATAATAATGTCAAACTAACAAAAGTATTATTTTCTTACGAAGCATATAAAGAAGATGAAGAATACCTTAATCTTTTATCTATGGAATATAAAATTGAATGGAATGAATATACAATTTATTTCAAAATATTAGGAGAAGATAATAAAGTTTTTGAAGAAAACCAAAGAGTTGAAAAAATTAGATTCAGAAGATTAAGTCTCAACTATAGAGATTCTTTAGCTTATATAGTTCAAGATATAGATAAAAAACATAGTTTAGGTAATATAAAAAAAATAATGAAAGAATAAAGGAGGAGAAGATGGCAATAGTTACTTTTTGGAATGGCACTAATGAGCAATGTGGTACAACATCAAGTGCAATAGCATTTGCTACACAAGTTGCAATAGAACATAATATAAAAGTATTACTTATATCAACCTCTTTTAATGAAAGAATAATAAAAGACAGCTTTTGGAAGGAAAAAAAGAAATCGGCATTTGGAATGTTTACAAATGGAAAATCTGCTCTTGATAATAATGGAATAGAAGGACTAGACAGGATTATTAGAAGCAACAAAGTATCTCCAGAGATTATAAAAGACTATACTCAAGTAGTCTTAACAGGCAGATATGAAATATTATTAGGAATTGAAGACAGCCAAGGCCAATATGATTTGATGAAGGAAAGATACTCACAAATAGTATCTTTAGCTGGAAAGTATTATGATTTTGTAATTGTTGATTTAGACAATCACGTTGGACAACAAACTGTTAAAGAAATTCTTAATAGTTCTGATATAATTGTAACAACAGTATCACAAAGAGCAAAAAAAATTGAAGAATTACACGATTTAATTAATAAAACTGAAGTTTTAAAAAAAGATAAAACTATTATAACACTTACAAAATATATGGAAGACACAAAATACAATATAAAGAATATTTCTAGAAATTTATTAAAAAGTAGGGATTTGGTTAATACAATTCCTTATAATAACTTGTTTTTCGAATCATCTCAAGAAGCAAGTGTAATTGATTTATTTTTAAACCTTACAAAAATAAGAGAAAAAGATACAAATTATTTCTTTTTACAAGAAATAAAAAGACTATATGAAACAATACAACTAAAGCTTAGTATGAGATAGCATTTAGATTATGGATTCTTTTTAGGAGGAGATAAAACATGACAATATCTAACATTTTACTAATATTTTTAATTATTGGAATAGCAATTGGAATAATATATTATCATATTAATTCTCAAAAAAAAGCTGAAGTTGTCAGTGAGATAGATATTGATGACCAAACATATACATTAGAAAAAATGATAGAATTCATCAAGAGAAGACTAGATGAAATTACAAAGATTAATTTATATGATATTGGTTTGTCAGAAGAAGAATTAAAAAGAAGAAAAAGTAAAAAATATGAATTAAAAAAAGCATTAAAAGGATGTACCTATGGTGATGTAAATGATAAAAAATATGTAAAAGAGCTTATTTACGACTTATTAGCAAAAGAATATGGGGTTACAGAGATGAATATTTCAAAAGCAATTTCTTTCGATGTTCCTTCAATGCTTACCCCACAAGATAAATTCGACATATTAATTTACATGTATAAAAAAGAATTTGGTTATGAAGCTCTTGGTGAAATAATTAGAAAATATAAATTAGATGAATTTAAATACATACAAGGTGAAACAAAACCTTGTTATGTTATTACAGAAGATGAAATTAATGAAATCTTTGAAAAAGAGAATATAACTCTTTCATTTGCTGATAAACTTAGTATTGTTGTACAAAGAATTTATCAACAATATAAAGGTTATTCGAGTATTGATGAAGTTAGAGATATGAATATAGATGGTGTATCAGGTGGTGTTTCAGGTTTACCAGAAAGCTTTATAAGCCAAGTTGCACAAACAGATTCAGCTGATTATCTTGCACAAATAGAAGAACATAAAGTTCAACGTGCTTGTGATAGTATTTGGATAATGTTCCATGGTAAATCGATTAGATTAGGATTTTTATCATTTGGTACAGAAGCTGAACTTAAAAGAGTTTGTCAAAATATTTATAAATATAATAATCCTGGACAATTATCAGATACAAATGGTTATAAAATTAATGAAATGAAAGATGGCTCTCGTGTTGTTGTTGTTAGACCATCAATGTCTGAAACATGGGCATTTTTTGTTAGAAAGTTTGATGTTAAACGTGCAACACTTGAACAATGGACAGGAAAAACAGAGGGAAAAGAAGAGGCAATAGAATTACTAAAATACCTAGTAAAAGGAGCAAGAATCACATCAATTACTGGAGAACAAGGTTGTGGTAAGACAACTTTACTTATGGGTATGATAGAAAATATTTATGAAACAATGAACTTACGTATTACTGAAACTGCATTTGAGTTACACTTAAGAAAAGTTTATCCAACAAGAAATATTTTATCAATGCGTGAAACCGATACAATAGCTGGACAAGAATGTTTGGACGTTCAGAAAAAAACAGATGGTTCTGTTAATATTATAGGTGAGGTTGCAACTGACCCAGTTGCTTCTTGGATGATACAATCAGCTCAGGTTGCATCTAAATTTACACTATTTACTCACCATGCTAAAACTTTTCCAGATTTAGTTACAGCATTAAGAAACTCAATGCTTAGAGCAGGTGTTTTTAAAAATGAAAAAACAGCAGAAGAACAAGTTGTTCAAGTACTTAATTTTGATATACATTTAACAAAAGACTTTAGAGGAAAAAGATATATTGAAAGAGTTACTGAATGTACTCCAGTTATTAGTAAAAATGAATATACTTATGATCATAGAAAAGAAAAAACACTAGAAGGAAAATTTGATAAATTCTTTGACAATGCTACTCAATTTTTTGCAAAAACAACAGATAGGCAATCATATGAATATAAAAATATATTAGAGTATATTGATGGAGAATATATAATTACCAATAAAATATCAGATAAAAACATAAAGGAAATGAGACTTAATATGACAGATGCAGATGCTGAACAATTTGATAATTTTGTTGCTCGTCATTGGGGAGAAGAAAGTGTATACAGAATGGAAGATGAGAGAAAAGAAAAGTCAAGACTAGCATCAAAACTTGCAAATGCAAAAGATACTGTTTCAACAGTTACAAAACGTGGAAGAAAGCCAGGACTAGCTACATAAGAGTTAGTAGTAAATATTTGGGAGTAACAACACTTATTCATAAGTAAGGGGACATATCTTAGCAGGATATGAAAGACCCTGGAATAAGATGTGTCCCCTTACCTTAATCGAAAGGAGGATACAATACAATGCAAAATACTGATATGCTTAAATATATGATTATTGCAATATGTGCTGTATTTGCTGTTATAATAGTTGCATATATTATTCTTAACAAAAAAATGCAAAAATCAGAATATCAGCAAATTAAAAAATTAAGACAAGGAACTCAAAGCAATAATTTTTCATTTGAAGTATTGTATCAAAAACTATATATTACTTATTCAAAAATACCTTTTCTAAGAGCATATGTTTTAAAACTTAGAAGAAGATTAGAAATACTTAATGTTGATGATGAATATGTGACTCGTAGAGATTCAGCTAAAATATTATCAATAGTATTGTTAATTATGATTCCTATAATGACAGTTTCTATTATATTAACACATTCTAATTACCTTACTCTTTCTATAATTCTTATATTTGAAGTATTTATGGTTGATAATATATTAGATGGTATGGTTGATAAAATGGATAACAGTCTACTTAAAGAACAACTAGAGTTTTTTGCTGAAATCAGACATGCTTACCATGAATTTAATATGGTAGAAGAAGCAATTTA
>DOYA01000107.1:9547-10190 GCA_003518755.1 Clostridiales bacterium
TTGAAAAATACTATGATATTGCACCTAATCCATATTTAAAAGAATTTGCTGGAATTTCTTATCTAACAAAAGAATTTGGAGATAGAAAAGTAGATAAATCATCATTATATTTAAAAAATGTTAGCAATATTACAGAAGAAATGCAAATAGAAATATTAAAAAGAGATAAAATTGATTATGTTTTTCAAAGTCTATCAATTATCTCTATTGTGCCTGTACTTGGCTTAGAACCACTTAAAAGTTGGGCTGTTGGAAATTTTAGCTTTACAGAAACCTTCTATAGAGGTAAGGCTGGAATGATTGCACAGATATTGGTTATTTTATTAACTATAATATGTTATTTGTTATTAAGAAAAGTAAAAAACAATGGTTCAACAGATAAAACTGCACAAAATTCTCAAAATCCATGGCAAGAAAAAGTATATAAAAATCCAATAGGAAAGAAAATAGTAAATTTATTTGTACCAAAAAAAGGAACCAAAGATTATATTAAAGTACAAAAATTGCTTAAAGATTCAGCATCTAAATTAAAAATGGAATGGCTCTATGTAAACAGAATTACTGTTGCAGTTGCAACTTTGCTTATTTCTTTATTTTTATTTGTTCAATTTCATAAAGTTGCTGTTAATTGGCAATATACAGC
>DOYA01000027.1 GCA_003518755.1 Clostridiales bacterium
TTTCAAATGCATTTAATCCCATAACTAAAAAGAATGAATGACACATTAACACTGCAAACTCAATAAATAATTCATAACTTGGATCACCAGACTTTATAAATATTCCTGCTAATTGTTTTGGGAAAAAGAAGAATATAACATTAAATATTATTCCTATTATAAGATTAATAATTAATACTCTTTTAATAGTTTCTTTTACTCTTTCTTTGTTTCCTGCACCATAATTAAATCCAATAATTGGTTGAGCTCCAATAGAAACTCCAAGTACTATTGATATGTATATACTATTTATTTTTGATATTACTCCATATACTGATAATGGAATATCTGCACCAAATTTTGATTGTGCTCCTAATTTTGTCATCATATTATTCATAAATACAAACAAAACTAGTACTGTACATTGAGTAATAAATGATGATAAACCTAAACCTAGTACTCTAAATATATCTTTATCTATTTTTAAGCTTTGTTTATTTAATTTAACTGATTTGAATTTTTTCATATAGAAAATAGCTAATAAAAATGATACAAATTGTCCAATAACTGTTGCTATTGCCCCACCTGCTACACCTTTATTATATACAAAAATAAAGATTGGGTCTAATATAATATTAATTATTGCACCAATTACTAATAATATCATTGAATATTTAGGAGAACCATCTGCTCTAATAATATTTGAAAGTGATGAATATATAATCATAAATGGTGCGCCAATACAAATGATTTTTCCATATTCAACAGCGTATTTATATACATTTTCTGTACATCCAAATAGCATAACTAGTTTAGGCATTGCAATATATGAAAATATTCCAAGCAAAATAGATACTATTGTGGTTAACATTACTGCTTGTCCTACTCCTTTTGCCGCTTCTTTTTCATTCTTTTCTCCTAATTTTAGTGATAAATTTGCAGCTGCTCCATTACCTATTAAACTTGCTACTGCATTAAACACTATTACTAAAGGAAATATAACATTAGTTGCCGCATTTCCTAAAGTTCCTACACCTTGACCAATAAATATTTGGTCAACAATATTATATATTGAATTTATTAACATACTTACTACACATGGTATGGAAAATGATAGTAATAATTTATTTATATTGCCTTTTCCTAAATCAATTTCTTTCATTATAAATGCTCCTTTTCAATATTTAATGCACCTTTCAATTATATTTTTAGTGCATATCCTTTATTATTGTCCTCTTTTCATAAATTTTTTCGTTTATTCACATATTAATTCATTTGATTAGTGCTTTTGATTCCACCGTCAAGAGAAATAGCCATTTGTTTAAGCCTGTTTAATATTTCTGAATCTACTTGTATTTTTCCTACTTTCATGTTATTTTCAAATCTTTCTTTTGAAACTTCTCCGGGAATATATATTTTTTCGGTAGTTTCATTTTTAACAGAACTTTTTATTTCATTTTCTAAAACTTTTAATTTATTTTTAAACTCTTCAATGTTTCCAAACATTTCAGGAGAAAATGCCATAAATGTAAAACCTAAATCATATTCATCTTCTACTTGCAAGCCCATCTTTGCACCAGTAAATGCACCTGCCAAAATTTCTATAGCATAACATAAAACAAAACCTTTAACATCTCCAAAGGCAACAACTGCATTTGCTTGATCAGGATCTAATGTAAATTGACCATCTGTATTTAGGAAACATTCTTCAGGCAAATTTTTATTTTCAAGTTTAGATTGTCTAATTTCACCCCAAACACACTTACTAGTACTAAAATCGAATAAATATGGATCCTCATTATTTGACGGAAAGCCAAAGCATATTGGATTAGTCCCAAGAATTGGTGAAATTCCGCCATAAGCAGTAACTGCAGCTGGACCTCCATTGTTCATAACAATACCAATTAAATTATTTTCTGCAATTTTTCTAGCAAATGGTTTTAATCTACCATATCTACTTGCATTTGTTAATCCAACTATTGCATTTCCATGTTTTTTTGCAAGTTCAACTACTTTATCAACACAAGTTAATGCAGCAATATGCCCTAATTCTTTATGTCCATTAAATAATGCATAATTTCCAAATTCTTTAACAAGTTCTACATTGTTTTCTCTATTTTTCAATTCATTATCTAATAAAAGCATTCTCGCAAGTCCTACTTTTTCCTTACCACTTAATTCCGCTTCTAATATTTCATTTATAATTGATTCTTTTTTTCTTTTAAGGGCATCGTCCATTAAAAGTACTTTACCTACTCCATGTGTCTTTCTTTCTTCTAATTCTGCTTGAATAAAATCTTCATAAATAAACTCTTTATAATCATTATTTATATTTCTTAAAGTTAATATTTTATCCAATAAATCTCTTAATTCTGAAATTTCAACCCATTCTTTCATTTAAAATCCTCTTTTCTTTTACAATAGTTTTTTTTATTATTAATACATCATTAAAAATTATCAAAAAGAGCCGTCCCCATTGGCACTCATTTTTTAAGATTATTTGAAATTTCATCTTCCACATTTTGCATTGCTTCTAATGTTTGTTCTAATAAATAATCTAATTCCCATCCTAATTGTTCTGCTCCACGAGCAATTGTATCTCTTGAACAACCCGCAGCAAATTTTTTATCTTTATATTTTTTCTTAAGACTCTTTAATTCCATATCCTTTGTACTTTGAGATGGTCTCATTTTTGCTGCTGCCCATATTAATCCTGTTAATTCATCTGTAGCAAATAATATTTTTTCCATTTTAAGTTTAGGTTCAACATCTGAACAAATTCCATAACCATGACTACAAATAGCATGTATTAACTCTTCACTTGCATTTATTTCTTTCAAAAGCTCTGGTGCCTTTTTACAGTGTTCATTTGGATACATTTCATAATCAACATCATGTAATAGTCCTACTATTCCCCAAAAGTCTTTATCTTCGTTATTCTTCTCTGCAAAGTATCTCATTACTTGCTCTACTGTATATGCATGCCTAATATGAAACTCTTCCTTATTATATTTTTTTAATAGTTTTATAGCATTTTCTCTATCCATTCAAATCGTCCTTTCTGTTTTTTCTTCTATATTTCTTCATTTATAGTATCATAAAAAATACATTTTGTCATTAGCTTTAGTAAAATAATTTTCCTCTACAATTCCACTAATAATTGCATTTTCAATATATTGTTTTTTGTTTTTTAATTCAATATTAATACTATATCCAGATGGTTGAATTATTTCTGTTTTATCTACTTTATTCTTATAATAGTTATATATAGCTGTTCCTAGGCTTCCACTTCCACATGCAGTTTCGTAAAATACAGTATCAATATCTTTTACCCATACAACTGGATTGATTTTTAATTTATCTTCAATTTTTTCTAAAAACATTATTCCAATCGCTTTTTCTTCTGTATTAATTTCATCAATCATAAATTGTTTTATTTCTTTTTTTGCTTTTTCTTCATCTTCTTTAAGACTTCTTATATATTTTTTAGATTTTTCTTCATCAAAAATTGCAATTAATATTCCATCGATTTTTATATATGCTATATCATTTTTTATTTCTATCAAATCTTCTAATTTTTTACTAATATCAATTTTAATTTTAACCTTGTTTTCATCAAATACTCTACCAATTATTTTTTTATTTACTCCAGATACTGAAAGTTCAATTATTTCATTTTTGCTTTTAAAATATTCATATACAGCACATCTTGTAGCATTTAAACAAAATTCTCCCCCTGCCATCTCTAATCTTTTTTCTTTATCGCTTAAAAAACCGACTTGTTCAACAAAAGGGTATTTTTTCATTATCATATCATTTATTAATTTCTTTTGATTAGCTGTATACTCACATCTATTTACTAATGCTGTCTGATTTCCCCCTGGATTAAGTATTTTGTATTCAAATTTTCCAATTGAAAGCATCTCTTTAATTGTTTCAATATAATTATCTATTTTTTCATATATTTGAAAACTATTTTTCATATCTTTTATAATGATTTTATTTTCTTTAATTTCATTATCTCCTAATATTATCGCAATAGGAATATTTTTTTCATCAAGATTATTTAATACTTTTTTTAGTTTAGAATCAGACATTTCAACATCTACATTAATTCTATTATTTCGTAACTCTTCTGCAACCTTTAAAGCCAAAGTTTTATTATTCATTGGAATTATATATACTTGAGTATTATTATTGAATTCCTGCTTTTCTTTTAATATTTCAAATATTACATCCAATCCAAAGCTTATTCCTACAGCAGGGTATTTTTTACCATCATTTATAAAATCACCTATCATATTATCATATCTACCTCCACCACCAATGCTAGATTTTATGTTTTCATCTGCAATATATACCTCAAATACTGTTCCTGTATAGTATTCTTGCCCTCTTGCAAGTGTTGATAAAAATTTGACATAACCACCTAAATTAAGTGCTTTAATATATTGATTTAATTCATTTAGTTCTTTTAGCCCTTCTCGTATATTCAAATTTTGTGAATCTTTAAACATATTACTTATTTCATTAAAATCCATTTTCAAATAATTATAAAGATTCTCTATTTGATTTTCTTTTATATTAATTTTATTAAACTCAAACTCTAATTCTTGTTTTGATAATTTTTCAAATTTATCTATTATTGTTATTACTTGGCTAATCTTTTCTTTATCAATTTTACAAGCTTCAATAATACCATTCATAAGTTTTCGATTATTATATTTAATTATAATATCTATTCCTAATTGTTTATAACCTTCTACAAATATAGATATTAGCTCTGCTTCAATCATTTGCCCTTCAATTCCAACACAATCTACATCACATTGTATAAATTCTCTTGTTCTTCCTTTTTTTATTGGTCCATCTCTAAAAACCTTACCAATTTCAAATCTTTTATATGGAAGCTTTATCCCTCGATTAGTTGCAATATACTTTGCAAATGGTACAGTTAAATCATATCTTAATGCTAAATTTCTTTTTCCTTGATCTGATACATTGTAGATTTCTTTTACAATGTCATTATCATTCTCATATTTTAAGGTTAATAAATCATAATAACATAAAATAGATGTTTCTAATGGACTATATCCATACTTTTCAAATACTTCTTGCAATGTTTTTGATATATAATTTCTTATCATTGCATCTTTTCCTCCGTAATCAGTTGTTCCCCTTACATTTTTTAATTCTTCTTTTTTCATATAATTTACTCCTTCCTTTTAGGCAAATAAAAAAGATATACAAAAAACACTATTTATAGTTTTTTCCTACAAATAGTGCTTTTAATATATCTTGTTTTAATATATTTTTAAACTATCGTAGGCACATGACTTTTAGCCTGTACCTACCCAAGTTAATTGCAGTAGTTACAAGCTCCTACGATGATGATGTAATTGGTTTAAAAATATATTAGCTCTCATTTTATTCCCTTCTTTCTTTTTTATATGGTAGCATATATTATTTAATATGTCAAGCAATTTGCAAAGCTTTAGTCCCCAAATATATTTATTCTTTTGTTTTATTACTATTTTCTGATATTTCAATATATTTTAATAAATAATTCCAGCATCCATATTTACCTGTTAGTCCCTCATAATTGTTATTTATTCTAATCTTCAAATCTTCTATATCAAACCATCTAATATCTTGAACTTCTTCTTTTTGTAAAACTATATCTTTTAATTCAATATTTTTGTGTGCAATATAATACTCATTAAAATGTCTATTTATTATATCTTCTTTTATATTTTCTGAAGTCGTTGCACCAATAAATTCTATTGAATTTTTATCTATTTCAATATTTAGCTCTTCTTTTGTTTCTCTAATACATGCTTGATAGCCAAATTCTCCAGCTAATACGTGTCCTCCTGCTGTTATATCCCATAAATTTGGCCATAGTTTTTTATTAGCACTTCTTTGCTGTAATAATACTTTCTTATTATCTTCACTTAATATAACTAAAACAACTGCTTTATGCCATAATCCATTATTATGACATTCTTCTCTGCTAGCAGTTTTATTAGTATATTCTCCATTATTATTTAAAACATCAAAATATTCAGTCATATTTTTTTCCTCCTCTTTTTATTAAAACTTTTACTACATAATTCTAATCATTTAATATAATTTAAAAATTATTTTTCATATGTTACAACTTTAATATTGCACAATTCTTTAAGTCCAAACTCACTATTATTTCTTCCTATTCCAGATTTTTTATATCCACCAAATGGATTACATGGTCTTAAATAATATAAATTATTCCAAGCAATCATTCCTGTTTTTAATTGTTTTACAACTGCATCAAATTTTTTTCTATCTTTTGTATAAACATATCCCCCTAAACCATATTGCGTATCATTAGCAATCATTTTTCATTCTTAAATTCTCCTATTTTTCTTTTCTCATATATTATCACATTTTTGTTTTTTTAACAACATATTCAAAGGACAAAAATAGAGCTACTCCATTTATATAGTAGCCTCTTCCATCTTTTAATAAAAAACAGCTCTTTAATTCACTTAATTATATAAATTAATTATCAAATTCAAGATTTTTTTAATTTCGCGTTATTCCGTGAAATTAAAATTTACATTTATCATTCAACAAATTCACTATTTCTCTTTTTAAAAAACTCATAAAAATATCTTACATTTTCAAGCTCTGTCCACTTTTGCACTTTATAATTTTGTGTATCTAAATTATATATTTTAGCATTTAAAATGCCTAACATAAACGGAGAATGTGTTGCTATTATAAATTGAATTCCTAAGTATCTTGCCATATTATTTATTTCTTCTGCAAGTTTTACTTGATTTTGTGGAGATAATGAAACTTCTGGTTCATCTAACAAGTATAACCTATCTGGCTCTAAAACATCCTCTAAAATCTGCATCGTTGTTTCTCCATTAGAATACTTTTCTTGTGCAAATTGAAATCTTTCAAATTGAGCTTGTCCTTCACCT
>DOYA01000095.1 GCA_003518755.1 Clostridiales bacterium
TCATCAAATACATAGATTGAACCTTTTTTATCAAGATATTTTGACATATTAACTCTTTGAACTTCACCACCTGATAATGTATCTAATGTTTGACCTAATCTTAAATACTCTAATCCCACATCTTTTAAAATTTGAAGTTTATTTTTGATTTCTGTATTATCAAAAAATATTAAAGCTTCTTCTATTGTCATATTTAATATTTCGCTGATATTTTTATTATTAAGCTTATATTTTAATACATCATTTTTATATCTTTTCCCATGACATACATCGCATTCTTGCTTTACATCACCTAAAAAATGCATATCCATTTTGATATATCCATTACCACCACAGTTTTCACAAGCACCTTTTGAATTAAAACTAAATAAACCACTATCTACATTGTTTTCTTTAGCAAATAAGGCTCTTATAATATCGAATACATTAGTATATGTTGCTACATTTGATCTTGAATTAATTCCTACATTATCTTTTCCTACTTTTACTATCTTTTTATCATAGTCTAAAATATATTTTATAAGTGACGATTTTCCAGACCCTGATACTCCAGTAATACAAGTTAATATTCCTAATGGTATTTTAATATTTAGATTATTTATATTATGAATACTAATATTATTTAGTTCATAGTATTTTGATATTTTTTTGTGTTCAAAATTTATCTTTTTCTTATCATTTAGATATTGTCCTGTAATAGATTTTGGTTCTTTTATAATTCCTTTTGTGGTACCATTATAGATAAGCTCTCCTCCTTCATTTCCAGATTTTGGGCCTATATCTATAATATTATCACTATTTTCTATAACTTGCCTATTATGCTCTACAACTATTGCCGTATTCCCTCTTTCAACAATGTTCTTAATTGAGTTAATTATTTTATACACATCTCTTGCATGAAAACCAGTAGAAGGCTCATCCATAATATATATTAGTTCATTTAAAGAATTATCTATTGATTTAGCGAGTTTTATTTTTTGAGATTCTCCATTAGATAAAGTATTAATTCCTCTGTTTAAAGTTAAATACCCAATACCAAGATTTATTAAATTTTGAATGTCTTTTTCCATTTTATTTATTATTTCTACAGCCACTTCATCTTTTATTTCACATATAAACTTATATAAATCGAATAATTCCATATTAAGTAATTCAACTAATGTTTTTCCATTAACTTTGACCTCTCTTGCCTTTGAATTTAATCTCGAACCCAAACATTCAGAGCAATTATCTTCAACAAAAAAAGTTCTATCATAATCATTAATTGATAATCCTCTTGAATCTCCTTGTCTTTTCATTATTCTTGTTATAATTCCTTCATGCGAAAATGTTTGCACAACTCCAAAACTTGTTTGAGATATTTTTGTGGATTCTTTATATAACAGATCAAATAATTCCTTGTCATTATAATCTTTTATTTTTTTATCCATATCAAAAAGATTTGAGACTTTTTGTATATTAAAATATCTTGAGTTAACTTTCCAAGTTCTATGTTTAATAGCTCCTTCATTTAAAGACTTGTTATAATCAATTAATTTATTTAAGTCTGGCTTTAATTCAAATCCTAATCCTCCACACTTTTCACAAGCTCCTTTTGGAGTATTAAACGAAAAATAGCTACTATCATAAATTGGATACCCTATTCTAGAATACAATAATCTTAAATATGTGAAAATCTCAGTATATGTACCTACTGTACTTCTGGGATTTTGTCCAAGTTTTTTTTGTTCAATTAATACACATGGTGATAAATTATAGATATTATCAACATTTGGCTTATTTATTTTAGGAAGATTTTTTACAATATATGTTGATAAAGTTTCATAAAATGATGATTGAGCTGAAGCATATATACAATCAAATACTAGAGAAGATTTTCCGCTTCCAGATACTCCTGTTACAACATTAAATTTATGTTTATCTATATCTAACGAGATATTTTTTAAATTGTTTTCTTTAGCTCCAATTATTATTATTTTATTATTATCCATACTAATTTTCTCCAATGAAAAAAATATTATAATCATTCATAGTTTTATCTTTAATATGACATTTCTAACGTTTCAGTTTTCAAAATAAAAAGCATATTTACTATTGTTTCTTATCTTCATTTCTTTAAAATTGCCATTGCTAGCTTTTTTTACAACTTTTCTCCAAAATTCTTGTGCTCTTATATTTTTTAATAAAGTACGTATTTCCCATTTTCCTTTATAAAGCTTAAACATTTCATTTGCCATATATGTACCTGCTCCTAGTTTTCTATATTTATTTAACACAAAAAAATCTGCAATTTCATAGTTTCCATCTTCGTTAAACCTTACTAAAACAAAACCTGCTAAATTACCATTATATTTTAAAATGTAAGGATGCCTTTTTTCTTCTTCCCAATATAATTTCGTATATTTACACATTTCATATAACCCATTATCTAATAGATTAAAACTACAATTATCATCTTCAAAAAAGTTTAACTCATATGTGTATAATTGCATTAAATTCATTATTGTTTCTTTTCCTCTTTTATCTTTTGCCTCATATATTTCAAAACTCATAATAGTTACTCCTATTTTTATTTACTATTTGTGCATATTATATTTTATTTTAGATTCAAAACCACTACATTTTCTACGTGATGACTAAATGGGAACATATCAAATGGCTGAATACTCTTTATTTCATATACATCTTCCATTTTAGCTAAATCTCTTACTAAACTTGCAGGATTGCAACTTATATATACAACTCTACTGGGTTTTATTTCAAGTATGTTGTTAATTGTTGTATTATCTAAACCCTTTCGAGGTGGGTCTACCATGACAAGATCTGGAATTATTTTTTTATTTTTAATCAAATCTGCTAATATAAATTCTGCATCACCTGCAATAAACTCAGTATTTTCCATTTCATTAGATTTAGCATTTTCTTTAGCCATTTGGATTGCTTGTTCAACAATTTCTACACCATAAACTTTTCTAGCATGTTTTGCCATAAATAAAGAAATTGTACCTATTCCACAATATAAATCAAAAACTATATCATCTTGTGTTATTTTAGCTTCTTCTACAGCATAATTATACATTGCTTCAGCTTGAATCGCATTAACTTGATAAAATGAAAGTGGTGAAATTTTAAACATGAAATCTCCAAGATAATCCTCTAAATACTCTCTTCCATAGATTAATTTATTTTTGTTACCTAAAATTACATTTGTATTTTTTTTGTTAATATTAACAAAAATTGAACAAATCTCCCTACAAGCATAAAACAAATCAGTTGCAAAATCTTTTTCAAATGGTAAAAAATCTCCATTAATCACTATAATTACCATATATTCATTAAGACATTTTGATGATTTTACAATTATATGTCTAACTAATCCTGTTTGGTCTTTTTCATTATAAACACTAATATGATATTTTTTAATGCAATCTAACACATATTTTGCTATTTGAACTGATTTTTCATTTTGAATCAAACAGTTTTCTATTGGAATTATTTCATGTGTTCTATTTGCAAATACTCCAATTACAGGCTTACCATCTTTATCAACACCTACAGGAAATTGCAATTTATTCCTATAATTATATGGATTCCCCATTCCCCAAGTTGGTTTGACTTTTATATTTGTTTTTAAATTTTTATTAACCAAGTTTTGAACTGCATTCTGCTTCATATTCAAGGTTTCCTCATAGTTAATATGCCTTAAATCACATCCACCACATCTTTTATATGTTGGGCAGTCAACTTCAATTCTATTTGGAGATTTTTTAATTATCTCAATAATTTTTCCATATGCATAAGTTGATAATACTTTTACAATTAAAACTTTTATTTTCTCACCTTTAATTGCAGATGGAATAAAAATAGTAAAATCATCAATTTTTGCGATTCCTTCTCCTTCAAAACCATTATCTATGATATCTACTATATATTCTTTATTTTTTTCTATGGGGATGGACTTCATTTTATGCTTCCTTTCTTAAACATAAAAAGCTCCCCCGCCTTAGCCGTTGATGTTCAAAATTTTTAACAACCTGCTCTCACAAACAGGTGGGTTCCTACCTTAATACTCATGGGCTTCTTACGAATATTTTTGTTAAAATAAAATAGAAGTAAGCATGCACGCCATATCAAGAGATTGGCCCCTCTTTAAACTTGTAGGTTCTAAAAATTCTGCCTAAACGAACTACGCAGGGTAGCTTTTCTTACTATTAAGTTACTTTTATAATACTACTATTTTTATAAATATTCAAGTATAAATTTG
>DOYA01000113.1:0-5458 GCA_003518755.1 Clostridiales bacterium
TTACACAAAATATTCTATATACTCAGGACAATTCTTATTTAAAATGCTCCTAAGGCTTTTTTATGCTTCTAATAATTTTTTATTATCAAGTTCTTCAATTTTTTTAATACTATTATTTCCTTGTAAAATAGTATATTGCTTTTTTGCAATTTCATTAAGTCTTTGTAATCTCTCTTTTTGTTCAATCCCTTGTTTAATCATTTCAGCATTTAAGTTTTCTAAATTACTTAAAATAACAAGTTGTAAAATATTAGCATAATCTCTCATATTACCATCTAAATCCGAATTATTATCTCTCCATTCTTTTGCTGTCATCCCAAATAATGCAACATTTAAAACATCCGCCTCATTTGCATACACATATTGTTTTTGTTTTTCTGTTAATGTTGGAACTAAATTTTCTTTTATGCTGTCCGTGTGTATTTTATAATTTGTTTTTACGAGTTCTCTTCTTACTGACCAATTAATCTTCTTTTGATAGCTTTCATTTTGTTTTAATCTCTCAAATTCCTTTATTAAGTGGAGTTTGAAAGCAGTATCTACCCAAGATGCAAACTCTAAAGCAATATCTGGGTGTGCAAAAGTTCCTCCATCATATTTTCCTCTTTTAGAAACAAATCCTATTGCATTTGTTTCTTTAATCCATCTTGATGGGCTCATTGTAAAAGATTGTGTAGCAGAGTCATTTTTAAACTCGCGGGATTCCGCTAGTTTAAAATTTGGATTTGATAATTCTTCCCAAAGACAATAAAAATCAAAAGAACTTTTATTACTCATCCATTTAATAATTACATCTCCAGGAGTTAATGGATTTTTGTATCGTGCTAAATCTGTTAAAGAAATATAATCTACATCACCAATCCTCATAATTCCTACTAAAGTATCTTTTACTTTTAGTTGAGTCTTTATAATTTCTTTTTTCATAAATATCACGTCCAATCTCTTTAAAATTCACACCCATTATAAAACTGCCGTTCGCACTTGCCAGGTATATTTTATAAATAAATGTATTTTTTGTAATTTTATAATAACAGAGATTTACGCTGTTCTTGAATAAAGGGGACGGAGAAAAGTTGTCACAATCCTTTTAATCTTATAGTATATTATTTATAAAAATGTGTAATAGAATTATTATTGTAAAAAGATAATAATTCTATTTTTTAAGTTAAAAATAAGAAAAGTAGTTTTTGAAAATGCAAAATAAAGAAATATAGTATAAAAATGTATAAGGAGAAAATAAAAATGTCTAAAACAACATCAATGAATATAAGAATTGAACCAAATTAAAAAAAACAAGTAGAAGAAATACTAACTGATTTAGGAATGAACATCTCTGATGCAGTAACTATTTATTTTAAACAGATAGTCTTAACAGATAGTATTCCATTACAAATAAAAAGACCAAAATTCAATAAAGAAACATTAGAAGCAATAAAAGAAGCAGATGAAATAATGAAGCATCCGGAAAACTATAAAAGTTATAATAATGTTTATGAAATGATTGAAGAGATAGACAATGAAGAACAAATATGAGATCAAGATGACTAGCAGATTTAAGAAAGATTTAAAAACAGTAAGAAAAAGAAAATATTTTTTGATAGAAAAAACTGGTAAAGGCATAGGCAGAATGAGAGTCATCTACACCTATCAAGAAATAAACTTATACTACTTCAATAAAAAAATCAAAAATAATTTTTTCAAATTATTGCAAATAAAATAACAAATTGCTATAATAAAAATATAAAAAAAATGAACAAAGGAAATAATTACCAATGAACAAAATCGAAGAAAACCGCTTAACTCCATATATATATATATATCGGGGCTTAATTTAATAAAAAAAATATATAAGTACAAGACTATTTTTTCTTGTGCATTTTTGAGAAACTCAAAAATGTATATTTAAAAATAGTTTTTTTGCGTTTTCAAAATTCGCTATTAAATTTTTAATTTTATATAAAAAATTGTTTTATGTCTTTTTACAAAAGACAAGAAAGGAAAGGTGATTGAAAAATGAACAATCAAAAAAATACAAAGAAAGGAACTACAAAAAATAGTAAATCTGGTATAACTTTGATAGCTTTAGTAGTTACTATAATAGTTTTGCTTATACTAGCAGGAATTTCGATAAGTATGCTATCTGGAGATAATGGAATTTTACAGAAAGCAACTACCGCAAAGGAAAATACTGAAAAATCGCAAATAGAGGAAAGAATAAAAATAGCATATCATTCAGCTTTAGCAAGAGATATAACAGAAGAAAATGGAGAACTATTAAAAACAACATTGCAGACGGAGTTAGATAACGAATTTACAGATAAAGATGTAACAATAACAGATAGTGCAGATAAAAAAGATTGGATAATAAAAGTTGATAATGTTGAAGTTTCTGTGAAAGCTGGAAAGACAATATCTTTAACAGATTTAATAATAGCAAATCCAGAAATGTATTATGGCAAAGTGGTATCAAATTATACAGTAGGAGGAAAAATATACAGAATTTTTTATGTAGATAAGTCTGGTGACTTTGGAATATCAAGTTTAGGCACGGGAACAAACACAATTTACCTAAAAGCGGATTCGGATAGCTTTGACTTTAATCCTTCTTGGACATATAATTCATACAATCCTGTGACCACGGTAGTCCTTGAAAAAATGAATTCAATTTGGTGGAACGAAAGAGGAAACTTGCAATCCTCTTGGAAGATGGGAGAACGAGAGGCTTCATATATGTGCGATCCGACAACGTCTTCAAGTACATCAAATCAAGCGTGGTCAACTTACTTTGACGCAGAAAAAGCAAATTATGTAATTGGTAGTCCAAGCATAGAGATGTATGTTGCATCATATAACAGCGTACCTCATACAGAGGGAAAACATGTATTGGGACTTGGGTATCGTTACGAAAGCGACTGGGTAGTCGGATATACATATAAATTGGATGGTGTAGAGTACAATAGAGCCTTACCACCACTTTCTTTGGATGGAAACAGGTATAGTGGTTTGTATTGCAATAGTACGTATGGCGGAAGCATGTTTTTTTCATCGCCAACGGGAACGGATAATGGTTTGTGCGAATTGATTCGGTAATGGAGAGTCTTCTTGGGTTAGATACTTGAGAGATG
This sequence comes from Clostridiales bacterium, assembly GCA_003518755.1. Lineage (GTDB taxonomy): Bacteria > Bacillota > Clostridia > TANB77 > CAG-508 > CAG-269. Next base: position 3,126 of record DOYA01000113.1, read on the forward strand.
GTGACGGACAATATGAATCTGGATTTTCTCCTGTAGTTGCTTTGAAATCAGATTTTCAGATAGAAATAGAAGAATAAAAAGGGGACACCTTCCGAAAACAGGATGAAAATGTTTTGGAAGGTGTCCCTTAAATGTTTCGTTATTTCTTATCATTACTTTTTAAAATTTCTTTAACAGCACCTAAAGAACCTAGAGTTGATGTTGCATCAAATGGAATAAATACTTTGTTTGCACTTCCTTTTGCAACTTCTTTTAGAGCTTCTAAAGATTTTAATTGAACTAGTTTTTCATCAGGTTTTGCATCTTTCATAGCAGCATAAACCATTTCAATTTCTTTAGCTTTAGCTTCTGCAACTTCTTTAATAGCTTTTGCCTCACCTTGAGCTCTTCTTATTTTAGCTTCACTTTCAGCTTCTGCCTCTAAAATTGCAGCTTCTTTTTTACCTTCTGCAACAGTAATATCAGATTGCTTTTGAGCTTCTGCTTCAAGAATTAATGCTCTCTTATTACGTTCAGCATTCATTTGTTTTTCCATTGCTTCTCTAATGTCTGCAGGTGGATTAATATCTTTTATTTCCACTCTATTAATTTTACAACCCCATTTATCTGTAGCTTCATCAAGTATAGCACGAAGTTGATAGTTAATACTATCTCTTGCACCAAATGTTTCATCTAAGTCCATTTTACCAACGATATCACGTATAGTTGTAATTGCAAGATATTCAATACCTTTTTTTAAATTTGCTATTTCATAAACTGATTTTTCTGGATCTGTTATTTGATAGAAAACAACAGTATCTATACTTATTGTAACATTATCTTTAGTAATAACACCCTGTGGAGGAATGTCCATTGTAAGTTCTTTTAATAGAACTACAGAGCTTACTCTATCAATAAAAGGTACAATAAGTGTTAGTCCTGCATCTGCAGTTTTATAGTATTTACCAAGCCTTTCTATAATATAAACCTCTGATTGGTTTACAACTTTTATTGATTTAAATGCAATAATTAAAATAATAACAATTAGTATTCCAAAGAAAACTACTGCTCCCATAATAAAACCTCCTTAAATTATTTAATATATTTTATAAAAATTAATATCAAAATTATTCATCTATTTTTTCAACTTTAAGTTTAACCCCATCAACACCAAGTATCTTAACTTTCGCATCTTTTTCAATGTCTTTATCAGAAATTGCTGACCACAGTTCACCTTTAACTTTTACTTGACCAGTAGAGTTATCACTATCAATTTTTTTAGTAACAATTCCTTGTTTTCCTGATAAGCTGAAAAAATTTGTAGGTACTGTTTTTTCGTTTTTAGTAAATTTTTTCATTAAAGGTTTAGTTAAAATAACAAGTAAACTTGAAGATACTAGAAATACAACAATTTGAATGAAGAGATTGCTAGTAAGAAAGCTTACCAATAATGCAAATAATGCACCAATTCCAAACCAAAAAATGAAAAATCCAACTGTATATATCTCAATAACTAAACATAGACCAGCTATAATTAACCAAAATGGCCACATAATATATCCTCCAAAACTTTTATATTATATTAATGTAGTAAGAATTACTACATATGATAATTATAGCAGATATTATATAAAAAAGCAATAAAAAATTAATTAAAATCCTTGTAAATATATAAAAAAAATGATAATATATTTCAGAAAGGAATTGGTTTAAAATATGGATGAAAACAATGATATTATTCAGAAGATAATATATAATGAGCCAATGAAAAAACATACATCATTCAAAATAGGTGGAAATGCGGATTTTTTTGTTAGTGTTAAAACTATAGAAGAATTAAAACAAGCATTGTTTTATGCAAAACAAAAACAAATTTCACGTACTATTATAGGCAATGGAACTAATATATTAGTATCAGATAGTGGGATAAGAGGAATAGTAATCAAGATAGATATTCAGAAATTTGACCTAAAAGAAGAAAATGATTATATAGAAATAAGTGTTGGAAGTGGTAATAAAATGATGGCTTTAGCAACACAATTAAAAAAACAAGAAATTTCGGGGTTTGAACAATTATCAGGTATTCCTGGAACAATTGGTGGTGCAATTTATATGAATGCTGGAGCATACGGAAAAGAAATGAAAGATATAGTTATTTCTACAAGATGTATGAATATGAAAGGGGAGATATTTGAACTTTCAAACGAAGAGCAAAAATTTGAATATAGATCAAGTGTGTTTAATACTAAAGAATATATAATTCTTGAGGCAAAATTAAAATTAAAAAAAGGAAAAAAAGAAGATATTGAACTACAAATGAATGAATATTTAAACCAAAGAAAAGAAAAACAACC
>DOYA01000113.1:5604-6566 GCA_003518755.1 Clostridiales bacterium
AAAATTGGAGGAGCAATGGTATCTGAAAAACATGCAGGTTTTATTGTAAATACAGGAGATGCTACTGCAAAAGATGTTTTAGAATTAATAAAATACGTAAAAGATGAGGTTTATAAAAAATATGGAGTTAAAATAGAAGAAGAAGTTAAAATAGTAGGAGAATTAGAATGAGAAATTTTTTACATTGGTTTAAAGATAGTTCAAAAATGAAAAGATGGATAATGCTAATTTTAGTTGGAGTTGTTTTTACATCATATGGAATGGGTAGCTTAATTGTATCTAATGAATCTATATCGCTTATTCAAGCAATAAAAATCGTTATATATTTTGTTATAGGTTTTACATGTGTTGTATTGGGTTTAATATTTATTAATAAAAGAACGATGGAGCTTTTTGTTGAAGCAACAGATGATAGAATTGATACTGGAAAAAAAGTAAATGTCAATAAACTTATTTTTAATAAAAAAATATATAATCAAGGACCTAAAATAGTTGTAATAGGTGGAGGTAGTGGATTAAATACTACTTTAGAAGGATTAAAAAAACACACATCTAATATAACAGCAGTAGTAACTATTTCAGATTATGGAGAGAATTTTAAACAAAATAATGAAGTTATGTTTTATAGGCAACTTGAAGATATTAAAAATGGAATGGCTTCACTTGCTATTTCAGATGAAAGCAAAATGCAGGAATTATTAAATTATAAATTTACAAGTGGTGATCTCAAAGGACTAGCTTTTTCAGATGTTTATTTTGCAGCAATGAATGATATATCTTTAAATACTGCAGAAGCAATAAAAAACACAAACGATATTTTTAAAATTTGTGGTAATGTGCTTCCTGTTACAAAAGATAAAATGAAAATATGTGCTGAGTTAGATAATGGATATTTAGTTGAAGAAAAGTCAAAAATAGCTGAAACTGTTTATGATAAAATTACAAAAATAAATAGAGTATAT
>DOYA01000114.1 GCA_003518755.1 Clostridiales bacterium
TACACAAACTTTCCGATACTCTCGTAACATATCGTACATTGAAGAAACATCCTCTATTGTTTCCTGTATGACCAACACCACGAGAGGCTAGCCAGTATGATGATACACTTGTTGTATCAGATCCATTTGATGTTGGCTTTTTATGCATTATATTGTATAATGCTTCATTTCTATAACTACTATTCGCTGTAACAAATTCATATAATGTACTAATTAATGTTAATCCATTACTTGCTGCTGAATTTTCTCCTAATTCCAAGTCACTTCTTTCTTGTTCACTTATATCTAATGCTGTATCTGATGTATTTATTTTATTATATGTTTTTCCTCCAATTGTTTCTGTTGTTGTGTTTATTCCCATCTTCTTTTCTTTTTCTGCTAATAACGGATATTTTGTATCAGATATATGTCTTTTCTTAATCCCATAATTACTGCCTTTTGCTGTAGTCAGTGCTGTCGAATCAAAATAATTATTTTCTAAATCTTCTATTGTTAAACTCTTTGTTGTCCCTTGATTTCCACTATACAGTGTTTCACACATTTCATTTATTAAATATACTGCATTATTGTATCCATTTGCTCCTTTTAGTTTTAATGTATTTACTCCATCTGCACTTATTAGTTTTGTTGGGTTTCCGTTTGTATCCATCTCTAATACTCTACATAGTAATGTACTTCCTGTAGCTGTTTTTGTTGTATTATCTGTTGCTCCTGAATATGTTGCTATATCACTATTTAATTGTGCTAATTGTTCAGATGTTGGTGTTTTTAATATATAATTCACAAAATCTCCTACTTTTAGGTCTGGAATATTATAATATCCTTTTAAATCTACAGTATAATCTTTTGTTATTTCTTGTCCTTCAAGTGTTTTAGCAACAATTGTAAATGTTTTACTTTTTTCTCCTGAGGTTGTATATGCTATACTTGGTATTATACTTGTTATATTTCCACCTGGAATACTTGCATTAAAACTAATTGTTAATGCTTTTCCTAATTGCACAGACTTACAATTCTCTTCTAGCTCTATATTACCATCTTTTACAACCAAATTTCCTATAGATATTTCACTATATCTTGAAACATTTCCATTATACTCCACTAAATATGCTCTTCCACTGATAAAAGTAACTATAATTCCATTATTTGTTTGTTCTGTAGTTTGTATTTCTGAATATTTATTTAATTCCTCATCTAATTTTTCCTTGGTTATTTCTCCATATCTTTCTTTACTTATTGATGCTAATGCTGATATTTTTACTATTTCTTTTTCTGCTGCTATATCTGTTTTTTCTTTTGCATCTCCACTTCTATTAAATATCCCATTATCCCCTGTTAACATTTGAACTGATATTCCTGCTAATATCAACAGCACAATTATTGTAACTACTAAAGCTATTAATGTTATACCTTTTGACATTTTTTTATTATTTATCATAAGTTTCATCCTCTCCATATATTTCTCTTTTCTCTTGTTTAAATCTCTATTTATTTTGTATTAATCTTATTATTCTTAAACTTTGTTGTCAATATTTTTTTGAAAAGTGTTTGTAAAAAAATTAGACCTTGCAGTCTATTTTTTCTAATTATTTAATCTTCTATCGTTAATTCATTTGTACCTCAATTGGTAAACATTCTGAATATATGATTTTGGAAGGTGTCTTAAAAATACATAGAAGCATTATTTATCAAGAATATAAGGTGAACTTTCTGTTCCTTCTCCAGATATAACTTTCACATTACTACTTAAGTGAAATACAGGACGAAATCCATATTTAGTTGAAGAACCAGAAGTAACGCCTGCACTTCCATTTGAACCAACTAAAAAAATGCCATGATTAATCATTCCTCCACTTTCACTTACAAATCTCATTAAAAACTGTGTTGATGTAGAGTCTTCATAAATATTACGAGATGCCAACCAATAACCAGTTCCTATATTATTAATTCCCAAATCTTCCATTCTAAAATAATCATTATAAGAGTTTATATCTGAATCTTTAAATATTCCATTCCAGTTATAAGTTTCCATATATGTCCAAAATGAACCTGTATAATTATACATTAAAGAAGTATCTGGATTGTCAATAGTAGTTCCTCTTAAACTACCAACACATCTTGCACTATCTGCAATTCCATCTGCTTTATTTCTATACTTTTCCGCTTCCTCATTTAAAGTTTCTAAAGCTCTATTATATGAAGCTGCAGCTGCTCTATCACTCGTATTCATTGTTCCACTACCTACATAAGTAAAATCTTTATAAGTAACCTTTGGATCGCAAAGCCCTAATGTGACTAGAATATATGATCCATTGTTTTTTAATGCATTTGAAGAGATTAAATCTATCCCATTTTCATCATTATATAGAACTCTACACAATATCGTATTTTCATTTGAATCAGTATAATTTACAAATGGACTCTTTTCTACCTCTGTACTTGCATTTATATCAACTCCTAATACTTCAAGTGCAGTTGGATAATTAATTGCTTTTTTAATATCACCATCTTCAGAAATACTATAACAATTACCAGATTTAGTATAAGTAACTATTAAAGGAAATTTAACTGGATCATTAGTAGTAACACCCATTATATGATTTTTTATATTAGAATCTAATGTTTCTAATACTAGTTTTCCTTTTCTATCAAAACTACCAAATACTTCAGTTTCTATTTGTTCTTTTTCATTATAATTATCTACACTATTTTTTGCTAATTCAGCATTAGTTAATATACCATTTTGAGCTGATAACATTTGTATTGATGTTCCCGCTAATAGTAATAGCACAATTATTGTTACTATTAAAGCAATTAAAGTTATTCCTTTATTTCTTTTGTCTTTCATATTTTTTTCCTTTCTTTATTATTATTTTATAATAAATATACACTATTTATAATTGTTTATCAACCATCAATTTTTTAAAAAGTGTCGGATTTTTTAGCTTAGTAATTTCTTCATTTGGTTTACATCTTAGCACTTGTTTAAGACAATTATTTTCTACTATAATCTAAAGAGTAATTTTTCAAATGGAAAAACTTCCATATTGAAAATTACTCTATTAACCTACCAAATATATACTAAAGTTTATGCTTATTATATTCTACCTACACGTTTTTGGGGATAAAGAGAACCAGTACCAATGGCCCCCCAATGGCCCCCAAATGTCCCCTACTGTTTTTCAAATTTTTCTCTTTTTGCTTTTCTTTCAATTTTTCTTTTTATTTTTTTTCTTTGTAATATAAATGATAGTATTAATATTATTATTATGGTGAAGAATATTTTTTTGTTTTTTAATAATGTTAAAATTTTTCCTGCTTTAGGAATTTTACCAATATATTTTCCTTCTATTTGACTGAATTTAACATTATGTATATCAGGAACTTCATTGTTATCTCCTTTTGTTATATAAAATAAAATTCCATTTTTCAATTCTTTATCTATTATTCTATGAGTTATTATTTCATTATTTATTCTAAATGATATAATATCATCTTTAGTTAATTCTTTTTTATCTACTTTTTTAATAATTACAATATCATCAATATTTATTGTTGGCTCCATACTTCCTGAAACGATACTAAAAGTTTTTATTCCAAAAAAGTCTGGTGTAACTCCAGGTCTAATTATTGTTTGTACTATTAAAAACAAATCATATATAATAATTGGTATTATAATAATATATAGTAAATAAATTAATAAATTTTTAATAAAACATAAAAAAGTAGGTTTTTCAATCATTTTGCTTTAACCAAAAGTCCTTTCAGTTATTTATATTATTATCATCTAA
>DOYA01000125.1 GCA_003518755.1 Clostridiales bacterium
TATCAAATCCTGGTGTTTTTATTTGATCTTGGTCTTCAAAACCTGTAGCTATTACAGTAATTTTAATTTCATCAGACATATTTGGATCAATTACAGTACCAAAGATAATATTAGCTTCAGGATCAACACTGCGTTGAATTAACTCTGCCGCTGTATTTACTTCTTGTAATCCTAAATCTTCTCCACCTGTAATATTTATAATTACTCCTCTTGCACCTTCAATAGATGTTTCTAGTAAAGGACTTTGAATAGCTTCTTTTGCAGCATCCTCAGCTTTGTTTTCTCCAGATGCATGACCTGTACCCATGTGTGCCATACCAGTATTTAGCATTATTGTTTTTACATCTGCAAAATCTAGGTTAACAGTTCCTGTAACAGTAATTAAATCAGAAATACCTTGTACACCTTGTCTTAAAACATCATCAGCCATTAAAAATGCTTCTGCCATTGATGTTTTTCTATCAATTATTTGTAATAATTTATCATTAGGTATAACTATTAATGTATCAACTTTTGATTTTAAAGCTTCTATTCCTCTTTCAGCTTGAGCTAAACGTTTTTTACCTTCAAATGTAAATGGTTTTGTAACAACTCCTATTGTTAATATTCCCATTTCTTTAGCTAAACCTGCAACAATTGGTGCAGCACCTGTTCCAGTTCCTCCACCCATTCCGCAAGTAACAAATACCATATCTGCTCCTCTTAGAACTTCAGATAATTCTGTTTTGCTTTCTTCAGCTGATTGTGCTCCGATATCAGGATTTGCTCCAGCACCTAATCCTCTAGTTATTTTTTCTCCTATTTGAATTTTTGTAGATGCTTTTGATTTTGCTAGAGCTTGTCTATCAGTATTTACGGCAATAAATTCAACTGATTTAATTCCTAAGTCTAACATTCTATTTACAGCATTATTTCCAGCTCCACCTACTCCTATTACCTTTATTGTAGCATTTCCATCCATCATTGTTAAATTACTGTTATCTTCATATTCCATCATAATTTTTAACTCCTTTTTTTATTAATATTCTTTCTTTTATTGTATAATATAAATTCTTCAATAACATTTAAATACTTAGAAGTATGAAGTCAGAGGTCGGAGGTCAGAAGTCAGATGTCCTACCTCCTTCTTCTTACCTCATACTTCAATCCATAAAATAACTTTTAGTATCATATTTTTTCTATTAATTTCTCTTAATGAACACTTTCTCTATTTTATGAATAAAAAAACTCTTTTACTCTTGAAAGTAACTCTTTAAAGAAACTTTCCTTAGAATTTGTATCAATTTTACTAGATACAGATTTTGCAAATGGTCTTTGAGCTATATATCTAATTAATGCATAACAGGTTCTATATTCTGGCTTTACAGTACTAACAGCTCTACCTGTAGAAATCTTTACAGGGATATTAAGTACAATTTTACCTGCTACATCACTTTTATTTATGTTTATTATACCTTGACCTGTAAGTATAACATTATTAATTCTTGACTTTAATCCTTGATTTGTAATGTCTTTATTGATAATAGAAAAAATTTCTTCTATCCTTGCTTCCATAATTTCAATTAGCTCTGAGCTTTTAATTATTTTGTTTTTACTATCATCTTTACAAGTATTTAATACAATTTCATTGTCATTATCAATAAAAGATTTTAGAGCTAGACCATATTGACGTTTAAGTTTTTCCGCTTCTTCTTCAGAGATATTTAACACAAGTGCTATATCTCTTGTAATATTATCTCCGTCCAAGTGGAATAGTATTTGTATATTTGAAAACATTACCTTCAAATATACCAATATCAGTGTTTTCTGCTCCTATGTCTAATAACATAACATTATCAAATAATTCATTTTTGTCAAGAACAAGATTTCTTTCTGCTAATGTGATTGGAATAATACCATCTATCTCAATTCCTGCTTTTTTGAAAATATTAGATAATTGTCGTATGTATTCTTTTTCTGCTAATATTACTTGTGCATTAACTGTAAATGATGATGCAAGGTTACCAACTGGATCTGATACAACCTTTCCATTATCTAATACAATTTGATTAACATCAACATCTATTAAAACTTGATTGTCAGGTATCTCAATATCTTTGACTTGCATAATTGCATTTTGTACATCTTTTTGAGTTATTCCGACAAATTTATCTTTGACTTCTTTTAAAATACTATTTTGAACTATTGTTATATATTTACCTGGAATAGTTACATAAGCCGAGTTTATCTTTAATTCAGTTTCTTCTTCTGCTTGCTTGATAGTTTTTGAAATACTTAAACTGATTTCATCTTCATTAACTATCTTGCCTTTTTTTAATCCATTACATTTATGTGAGGTACAACATATTGTTTCAATTTGACCAAAATTGTTTACTTCGCCAGCACCTAAACAAACCTTGGTTGTTCCAATGTCTATCCCCACAATAATATCACCTATTGCCAAGATAATTCCTCCATATATTTATTTTTTTTACATGTTTATATATATATTACATTTTTTTTCAAATGTCAATAGAATTTGTTATAATTTTGTAATATTTTTGTAATAATTTTGTAATATTTCTTTCCAATATTTTACAATTTTATGTAAATTATTTCCGACATATTTTGATAAATAAACGCTTGCGAAAAAAATGCTTTTTAGTTTTTTATTACTCATAATAATTAGCATAAAATTATAAACGGGCGATTAAAATCGCCCTTACATTTTTGTAAATATGGTTTATAAAGATTAAATTTTGACACAATCAAAATCAAAGTTACTTTTTAATCTTTCTTTCTTCCCATTTTTTTGACCATTTCTCAATATAATACTTTCTTATTATTGTTAAATTTAAAAACATTCTTCCAACAAAAACTACAATTGCTGCTAAATATATATCAACATTAAGTTTATTACCTAAAAACGTTAATAAAATTGAAAGTATACTATTGCAGAAAAAACCCGAAATAAAAACTTTAAAATCAAATTCTCCTTTTAAAGTTCCTGCTATACCTCCAAATACAGAATCTAAAGCTGCAATAATTGCAATTGCTAAATAGCTTGAATATGTATATGAAATTGTTGGAATATTAATTCCTA
>DOYA01000041.1:0-1528 GCA_003518755.1 Clostridiales bacterium
CCACTTTTTAATTCTCTTTCTTCTATTGTTCCAGGTACAATTTCTCCTGAAATAGCTGCCATATCATCTTCTGGAGAAATATCTTCTACTTTTATAATATTTGTTTTTAAATTTTGATTTCTTCCATAAATTAAGGGAGTATTTTCTTCTAACTCTTTTTCTAATAATTTTTGTTCTTCCATTTTGGGTCCATTGGTACCGGTTCTTTTTGTCCCTTGGGTCTATTGGTACCGGTTCTTTTTGTCCCCCTTGATCTTTTTGTCCAACTTTTTCTTTCTTAGAGCGTTCTTCTGCTATTTGTTCTCCAATAGCCATATGTTCTAATGCTTTTTCAATTGCTTGTTTTTTGCTAAATTCGCGTTTTTTGGCAAGTTCAATCTCATCATTTTCATCTAATACTTCTATAAATTCTATTTTATAATTATATTGAAATAAGTTTTTAATAACTCTTTCTAGCTCTCTATCTAATTTTCTACCACGTAGAAAATCTGCTCCTTTTATTTTCATTTTTACAAGTATATTTTTATCATTAACTTCTATTGTGCTTTTAAGCAAAATCATTGGTTTCATAAGTGGGTATTTATGTATCATGTAGCAAATTAAGTTTTCCCATTCTTTCTCAATTGGCTTTATTGTAACTTGATCACTATAATTTATTCTAATATCAACATTAGAAAATTGAAATCTTTCTTTTAAAAACTTTTCAAAAAACCAAAGTTCTTTTATTTCAATATAACTTTGGCTATATATATTTATTTCTAATATATTAACATTTTTTATTAAATTTATTGATTCAATTATTGCTTCTTTTATATTTGATTCTGTTTTATAGTCGCTAAATACTTCTTTTATTATTTTGTGTTTTTCCATTTATATCATTCCCTTTAATGTCATAAAAATTGAAATAGAATTATATTTCAATTAAATGCATTATAATACAAAAATAAAAAAATTGCCATTAAAATTGGCAATTTTTTTACTTTTATTTTATAGATCTTTTTTCTTCTTTTTTGTATCTTACAAATAGTCTTAATCCATTAGATAATACTATTAATAAAGCAATAATTGATGTATTTCTAACAACTTCATTCATACCTGTTTTTGGTATTGGTTTATTTGCAAGGCCTGGATCTTTTCTATAATAATATGTAAGTATTTGTTCATTTTCAGTATAATTTCCAGTTTTAACTTTTGGTTCTTGAACTAAATAGTATCCATTTATATTTTTTTCTGAACCATTTATATCAAATGTTTCTCCAATATATCCAGTTTTTTCTACTTCTTTTTCAATTTGTTCTCCAGTATCTTCATCTACATATCTTATGATAATCTTAGAATTCTTTGCATAATAATATGTAAATGTTTGAGAATCTTTTTCATAAGTTGCTTCATTTTCTGTTGGTTCTTCAATTAATGTATAACCATTAATTTCTTGTTTTTTAGATGTAATATCAAATTTATCTCCTGTTTTTCCATTATTAGTACTTGGATCAGCAATTTCTTCTCCAGTTTGTTTATCAACATATTT
>DOYA01000041.1:1640-4955 GCA_003518755.1 Clostridiales bacterium
TCAACTGTTCCTGTTGTATTTCCAGAGTCTGATACATAAGAATATTTTTCAATATCTTTCTTTTCTGTATTATATTTTTCTCCTATTTTTGTGTCTTCTGTTTTGCTTTCTGCTATTTCTTTTCCAGTTTCTTTGTCTATATATTTTGTAGTAATCTTCGCATTACTTACATAATATACTTTCATTATATTTTTAGATGGGTCATTTGTAATTGTTAATGGATTGTTTTCGACTTTTTCAAATACATATCCATCTTTTTTCTTATCAGTATAATTGTTTATTATTGACTCATATTTTGCTTTTCCAGTAACTGTAGCTGTTTCATCTTTTTCATTATCATAATAATATTCTATTGAATAGTCATATTCTTTCTCATTTTCATTCATAACGTAATAAATCTTCATTACATTATTTGATGGATTATCTGATATTGTTAATGGAACATTTTCTGTTTTTTCTAATTTATATATTTCTTTTGATTTATCTTCATAAGTTGTAATTTGCTTTCCAAAATCTGCTGTATTTGTTTCTGTTTCATTTTCATCTTTTACACCATCATAGTAATACTCTACTGTATATCCATATTTATTCAAAGTATAATATAAATTTAATACGTTTTTGCTTGAATCTTGATTTACAGTTATACTTGAAGGACTTGCACTGTCATAAGTATAATGTGGAATATTTTCTTTATGTGTTTCTGCAGCTAAATTGCTTCCAATTGTTAAATTTGTTAGATTTTTAGATTCTTTTATTTTTTGTTCTGTTCCCTTAAGGTAATAGTTTACGATTCCTGTAGCCTTTGGAATTGGTTCAAATTGAACAACTACTTTTTTATCTTCATACATATTAGTAAATTTATTTAAAGTATAAGGATTTTTTACATTTGTTGGTAATTGTTGTGTTTTACCATTTATTGTAATACTCTTTATTTGATATCCGCTATTTGGTGTAATTGTAATATCTTTTGTTGAATTTTTTCCAGCTTCAACTGTCTCATAAGGATTTTGTCCTGAACCAGATATTGTTCCACCAGTTCCTTCTACTTTTGTTGTAATTATAAATGATGCTGATAATGTATTTGTTATTGTTGCTCCTGTTATGATATTGTTATTATCTCGTGTGTATGTTACTTTTCCAGTATAATTTGTCAAAGGTTGTTCATCTACTGTATACACGATAATTTCTTCATTTGCATTTCTTAATGGAATGAAATCAGAATTTACTTTGTTTGTATCTGATTTTATTGTTCCTGTAGATACTATTTGTCCAGCAGGATCTTTTACATTAAATGTAACTTCTGTAGGTCTTAAATTTGCAACATTTGAATTATCATTCCATACTTTTGTAATTGGAATTTGTATTTCTTTATAGTTTGTTTTTACAGTATTTGTTTTTTGAGTAGTTAATTTTACTGTATCTATTTTGCTTGTACCGCTAATAGATGAAGAATGATTTACAGTATATGTTTTTGTATTATCTTCTTCTTTTTCATTTGAACTTTTATTAAAAGCTTTTTCACCAACATCTATTGCAAATAGATAGGTATTATTATAAAACTCGCTAATCTTTTTCTTTTTTTCAGAATCTGCAGGGTCTATTATTTCAAATTCATCTAATTTTGCTGTAGCTGTTATTTTTGTTCCTGTATCATTAATTTCAAATTTATTTGTTACATCTGTTTGTTTTTGTTTTCCATCTTTGTCAGCTGTTAATTTATATATATGTACTGTTTGCTTTTTGTCTGTATTTGCTTCATGAGTTACTTCTGTTGGAATATTTGTTGTAAATTTATATTCTTTTAAATATTGAGATTCTGTTAATAGTGGGTTCCAATGTGCAACGCTACCTACTGCAGTACGTAATCCATTTACAGCATTAGGAACATAATGATATATTTTATAAGTATATAGTTCATCTTTTCCTATTTCATTGGTTGTAACATTAGTTTGATTTTTATCGTCAATTCTTTCGATAGGTTTTGATAAATCATATGGGTAAAATGGCTCATTTGTGAAATATCCTACCATTGCAGGGAATGCGGCATCACTACTAATATAATCAGTTATTAATTTTTTTATAGAGCCCTCTGTGGTCTCAGAGCCCATTTTTATTTCATAATTAACTTTAGAATAATAATTTGATTCATCACTCTTTAAATAAAATCTCTTTCCATAATTATAAGAACATGGATCATGCTTTGTTCCTGTAACAAAACTAAAGCTATTTATATCTTTTAATTCTAATCTAACAGAATCTTGAATAACATTTTCGTGGTTAGTTGTAGTATCATCATTGGCATAAAACCATACATAATCTGCATATTTCTCATTTGTCTCATCGTTAGTATATACATTAGAATCATTTGTAAATTGTATTCTATTTATGTGATTTTTTAATCCTTCTTCACCTTCACTGTTGAATTTACCAACTCCAAAAAATTGTCTATCATCTATATCTACTAATGTCATATTCATATCAATATTTCTTTTTGTCCCATTTTTTGGATCACCTTCAAAAATTTCAATTTTAGTAGCATAGCTCATATTAGTAAAGCTGAAAAATAATCCATATTTTTTAGAGCCTTCAGAATATGTTCTAACATTAATAAATGGAAATTGTTGTTTTTGATTAACTTTCCAGTCTTCCCAAGAAAATGTAAGTTTTAAACCAATATTACATATTTTTTCTTCTTTAGTTTTTGTATCTGTATATGTATATAATCCAGCATTATATATATATACACCAAACTTACCTGATTGATTGTAATTTGTAGGAAAAAAACTTATATCTTTAGATTCACTTTCTTTTTCTGTTCCTCTAAGTTTTTTATATTCAATTTTATCTGTAAATCCATCTTTCCAAACTTCCATTTTTGTATCTTCACTTAATGTAAAGGAAAATCCATATTTATTATCTGATGTTCTTTGATTTGCAATGTTGATTTTTTCATAGTTCAACCCATTATAAGTAACAATTTCATTTTCTTTTTGAAATAAATTTTTTAAATATTTGTGTTGTACATTTTCATCTAAGTTTATATTATTTCCATAAAAATCTTTTAAAGCTAACGTATTTCCATTTACGGTCATTGTACTTGTAGCTTGTACAATATTTAATACTCCAGAACCAAGAATAGTTATTAGAGCAATTAATGCAATTGTGACAATTATTCTCCTTGTTAATTTATTTTTTACTTTCATTTATTAAAGCCTCCTAAAAAAATTTTGTCTTTTGACAATCAATTTTATAATAACACAATATATTTTAAAATTCAACAAATTAAAACCTGGTTTTTTTTGGTATTATTTTTAA
>DOYA01000059.1:0-473 GCA_003518755.1 Clostridiales bacterium
ATTCCAAATTCTTCCAACTCTTCTCTAATTTTTTTCTTAATTTTTTTGATATTATCTGATTTTGTAACAATATGCATTGTTGCATAATTATTATATCCATCAATACTCCAAACGTGGATATGATGTATATCTTCTACTTCATCAATTTCTTGCAAATGTTCTTTAAGATGATCAATATTAATATTTTGAGGTGTTTTTTCTAAAAACAAATCCAAAATTTGTTTTAAATTTTTCAAAGTATTGATTAATATAAATAATGCTACACCTATACTCATTATTGGATCAATAATCTTAATATCAGTAAATTTCATTATTACAGCACCTATTAGTACAATAACCCATCCTAATACATCTTCTAACATATGAAGATTGACCGATTTTTGGTTGATTGAATCTCCATCTTTGGTTAAATATGCTGCAATAAAATTCATTATAACTCCAATAATTGCAAGTATTATCATTCCTTTATAATT
>DOYA01000059.1:618-3998 GCA_003518755.1 Clostridiales bacterium
GTTGTAATTAACCCACCTAAAACAGAATACCTTATATATCCATATGTATAGTCATTATCAGGTTTTTTCTTACTTTTCTTTTCTAAAAAAAATGATACTCCTATACTTAATGCATCTCCCATATCATGTATTGAATCTGACAAAATTGCTACAGAATTTGTAAATATTCCACCTAAAAGCTCAAAAATTGAAAAGCTTAAATTTAGAATAAAAGCAAATAATATGTTTTTTTCAGTTTTCATTATCATTCCTCCTATTCTTAATAGTATTATACTTTGTTATAAATTTGTTAATATTTAAATCCTTTTAAATTTATCATTTCACAAACTATTTGTCAATAGAATTATTTACAACATATGTGTTATAGAGACTTTATTATATGTTATTTTTTAAAATAAGATATTTATATATTTCTCCCCAATTGTTAACATTAATAACCTTTTCCTTGTAAATTCTATTTGTAGCATTATTTTTAAGATATAATGCATAAATGTTATTATCGGCAGCATTAGAACATATCTCTGTATCATCATCTATAATATAATCTACTTTTTCACTAAGTAGTCTTTCTATTTTATAATGTTCATTATTAAAAATCGGAATATTACCTAATCCAATTTGGTGTAACTTTTCTTTTGATAGCTCTGTTTCAAAATCATCTCTTCCTGTTACTATTATAAATTCAAATTTATCCTTTAATTTATTTAATACCATTTCTGCACCTGTAATTATATTAGCATTTTTCAATACTTTTTCACGAATTACATTATATAAATTTTTAGCTTCGTCTTTGCCCCAGTTATATCTATTTTGAAATAATCTCTCAGTATTATCAATAACAGTATCTTTCTTTTTAATATCTGTATCATATATTTCTGTATATACTCTGTATAAATTTTCCGAATCAAATATAACTCCATCTAAATCAAGCGCTATTTTTTGCATATCATTTTCTCCCTACATTCATGCATATCTTATTCCTTCTTTTATATAATAATTGCTTAAATGTTATTTAAGTTTTTAGCTTCTGTTATAAGTTCATCAAAATCTGAAATATAATTTTTATCTTGCACAATTCTATATTTTTTATATTCATCTAATGCTAGTTTATCTGCTATCTCTCTTTTTATTTTTCCATTATCCTTTAAAATATTATATTCATTTATTTTTAAGAATACTTCCAACTTATCTTTCCACTCTTGCATTGAAATAATCTTACCTAGTTTTACTTGTCTCTCAGCATAGTCAAGATACATTGAAACTAAGTTATTTAGTTCTGTAATCTCTTCTTTTGATAAATAATTTTTAGCTATTGTTACATCTGTTTCCAAAATCTTTCCAGCAGGAGCATTTTTCCATGTGGTTAATCCCATATTTTTCTTTTTACTATCCGCTCTATTATAAATTATCTCAGGAGCAGTCATACCTGTAATTGCAAAGTGTAATTTATTTTGAACATTTTTATAAAATTCTTGTGTTGTTTCACTATTCTTATCATAATCAAAACTACATTCTTTATATATGTCAGTTATTTTTTGATAAAATCTTCTTTCACTAGCTCGAATCTCTTTTATCTTAATTAATAATTCATCAAAATAATCTTTACCAAATTTCGGTCCATTTTTTAGCATTTCGCTATTAATAACAAATCCTTTTTTTATATATTCTTTCAGTGTCTTTGTAGCCCATATTCTAAAATCAGTAGCTTCTTTTGAATTTACTCTATATCCTACAGCTATAATTGCATCTAGGCTATAAAAATTAGTATTATATTTTTTTCCATCAGAAGCAGTTACTCTAATTTTTTGAGTAACTGCTTCTTGTTCTAATTCCTTTGTTTTGAAAATATTTTGTAAGTGATATGTTATATTATTTTCTGCCACATTAAATAATTTTGACATAGATTTTTGAGTTAACCAAAAATCCTCTTCATTGTATAAAACTTCAACTGATATACTTTCGTTATTTTGACTTTGATATATGATTAAATCTTTTAAATTTTCTATACTACTCAATAAAATCACCTCTTACTATTCACGAACATTTGTATTGTATCATATCTATATTTAAAATTCAATCTTTTTATAAGATTTTTTTTTAATTCATATAAAAAAGAGTCAACATCTATTTACAATGTTAACTCTTTGTATTGTTCGCAAATATTTTAATTTGCGAACAAATTGCGAACATTTTGCTGATTTTTAGTGTTTTTTCAATTTAGTGCAATCGCTGAAAGTGTTGATATTACTGATTTTTACCACAGCAATTTTTATATTTCTTCCCACTTCCACATGGACATGGATCGTTTCTTCCAACCTTTGGAGTATCTCTTCTTACAGTTCTATCTACCTCTGGGTTTTCTAATGCTGATTGACCACCATCAACACTATTAATTGAAGCTAAAGCTGCTTTAGTAATTTTTGCTGTTTCTGTTCTTCTTAAATCTTTTTGTTCTCTTAAATTCATAAGAAGTTTAACAACATCAACTTTAATTGCTTCTATCATTTCATCAAACATTTCTGTACCTGTCATTCTATATTGAACAACTGGATCTTTTTGTCCCCATCCTTGAAGACCAATACCTTTTCTAAGTTCATCCATTGCGTCTATGTGGTCCATCCATTTTTGGTCGACAACTTTTAACATAACAACTCTTTCGATTTCACGAAGTTGCTCTGCTGGAATTTCTTTTTCTTTTTCACTATATTTTTGATGTGCTTTTTCTTTTAATGATTCTATAATGTAATTAACATCATCTGAATGATTTTTTAATTCTTCAGTCATATTAAATCCAAATGTATTGAAAATTTCAAGTGATAGAGCTTCTGTATTTAATTTGAAATTTCCTTTTTCATCTGATTCATTAAATGTTTCAACTGTAGTTTCTGCAACCCAATCAATATAATTTGATATTACTTCACTTAAATCCATTCCATCTAAAACTTGTTTTCTTTGAGAATAGATTTCTTGTCTTTGAACATTCATAACATCATCATATTTTAATGTATTTTTACGAATTGAGAAGTTTCTACCTTCAACTTTCTTTTGAGCATTTTCTACTGCTTTAGAAATCATTCCTAATTGAATAGGCATGTTTTCATCAACATTTAGTGCAGAATATACTTTTGTAACTCTATCTCCACCAAATATCTTCATTAAGTTATCTTCCAAGCTTATATAGAATTTAGAATTACCTGGATCTCCTTGACGTCCTGAACGTCCACGTAATTGGTTATCTATACGACGAGATTCATGTCGCTCTGTTCCTATAATTTTTAATCCACCAGCATCTATTACTTTTTGTTTTTCATCTTTTATCTGTTCTTCGTATTTTGCTTGAAGTTTTTTAAATTGTTCTCTTGCTCTTAAAATGTCTTGGT
>DOYA01000040.1 GCA_003518755.1 Clostridiales bacterium
TCGACACCAAGGGATTGAAAAATAACATATTTAGCTTTTGTGATATATATTAACTTTGTTCACCTAAAGTTAATGTAATTTCTTTTTCAGCTCCATCGCGGTGAATTTTTAATTTCATTGTATCACCAATAGAATGTGTATTTTTAATTTCGTTTAATTCATTCATAGTTTTAATTCTTTTACCATCAGCTTCTATAATTACATCTCCAACTTTAAGACCTGCTTTTTCAGCTGCTGAAAATTCATCTACAGTAACAATGTAAATACCTTCAACCATATTATATCTTTTAGCAGTAGCTTCATTTAAATCTCTACCTGAAATTCCAATATATGGTCTTTTTACTTTTTTATAAGTTTTTAATTGATTAATTACATCAGTCGTTGAGTTAATTGGTATTGCAAAACCTATACCTTCAACACCTGTGCTTGAAACTTTTAATGTATTTATTCCTATAACTTGACCTTGAGAATTAACTAATGCTCCACCACTATTACCAGAGTTTATTGCTGCATCTGTTTGAATACATGTATATGCAGTAGTTTTTTCACTGTCTTCAACTTTTCTATTTACAGCACTTACAACACCACATGTAATTGTAGTACCTAAATCTAAAGGATTACCAACTGCCATTGCAAATTCACCAACTTTAACACTATCAGAATCTGCAAATTCTGCAGCAGTAAGTCCTGATTTTTCTATTTTTAAAACAGCTAAATCTGTTTGAGAATCTTTACCTACAATTGTTGCATCATATTGTGTTTCATCATTAAATAATTTTATTTTAATTGATTTTGCTTCTGAAATTTCATAATATGTTGATTGTGATTCTGAGCTAACAACATGGTTATTTGTAACTATATAGCCATCTTCACTGATAATAATTCCAGAGCCAGAGGCAGTTGCTTGCGTAGTAGAATTTCCTCCACCAAAACCAAACATACTAAAATAGTTTGATGTTGTAACATCATAAGTAATAGATATACCAACAATTGATGGTAATATTTTACTTGAAGCATAAACTGCAGTATCTGAATAATTTGAAAGTGATACTAAATTATTATTTACAACACCAGTATTTTCATAAGATGTAGGATTTGTGGAATTACTTCCGCCAACTATTTTTTCTCTAATATTTGGAACTCCAAAACATGTTCCAAGAACTAGTGAACAACCTAAAACTCCACTTATAAATGGTACAAAAATACTACTTCTAAATGAGCCTTTTGAGCTGTTATTAACAACATTTCTAAATCCATTTTCTTCCATAAATACAATCCTTCTTTCCTTGTTTATACATATATATTATAATAATTATTTTAAATAATACAATAAGTTTGTGAAAATTTTGTGAAATATTTATAAAAATTATGAAAAGTATGCCAGAGGTTACCTACGATTTTTGACAAGAATTTCTTTTTAGCAAATTCTATTTTTGCTTGTTTATCTTGCTTTTTATGTTTGTTCTATGATATAATATAGCCATAATTTAATTAAAGAAAAGAGGCTAAGTTTGAAAAATAATTACAATTTTGGCTGTGTTAGAATTTTGTTTAAAAATGCTCATGTACCTCATGTACACTGCACTTTTTACACAAAATTCTGCCTTGCCAAAATTTAATTCTTTTCCAAACCGAATTAGAAAGGAAAGTCAATAATCATGGGATTTTTTGATAAATTAAAATCAGGATTAAGTAAAACAAAAGAATCATTTGATTCAAAAATAAATAATGTATTTAGTAATTTTAGAAAAGTTGATGAAGATTTTCTAGAAGAACTAGAAGAAGTTTTAATAATGTCAGACATGGGAATGGACACATCTGTAAAGATAGTAGATAGTTTAAGAAAAAGAATTAAAAGAGAAAATATAAAAGATGAAGAAGAAGTAAAACAAGCTTTAAGAGAAGAAATACAAGCTATTTTTGATGATGTAGATAATTCTTTAAAATTAGATACAAAACCTTCAATCATACTAGTTGTTGGTGTTAATGGTGTTGGGAAAACAACATCAATAGGAAAAATAGCAAATAGATTAAAAAAAGAAGGTAAAAAAGTTGTAATTGCAGCAGCAGATACATTTAGAGCAGCAGCTGTTGAACAACTTGAAATCTGGGCGAAAAGAAGTGGTTCTGAAATTGTAAAAAGAGCAGAAGGTGCAGACCCTGCATCTGTTGTATATGATGCAATTAGAATCACAAAAGAAACTGATAGTGATGTCTTGATTGTAGATACAGCAGGTAGACTTCATAATAAGAAATATTTAATGGACGAACTTCATAAAATTAAAAAAGTAATAACAAAAGAAATGGGAGACTTATCCCAAGAAGTACTTTTAGTAATTGATAGCACTACTGGTCAAAATGCAATAAATCAAGTAAAAGCATTTAAACAAGAAACTGATGTTACAGGTTTAGTTTTAACAAAACTAGATGGAACTAGTAAAGGTGGAGTAGTATGTGGTATTGTAGAAGAAAACAAAATTCCAGTAAAATTTATTGGGGTAGGGGAACAAATAGATGACATGGAAATCTTTAATAGTGAAGATTTTGCAAAAGCTATAATTTAGGAAAGGATTTAAAAAATTGGAAAAAAAGAAAATATTTACGATTCGTAGGTTACTTGTTATTATATTTTTAGTTTTATTTGCAATAATAGCATATGTGAATTTTAGAGCAAGTTATCTTGAGTTTAAAGAGCTGGGGGAGAATTACTTAAAAACCTTTTTAACAAAACAAAAATATCAATATAATGTAATGATTTTTAATTTTATATTTGTATTTTTAATAATGTATTTTTCAGGAAGAAGAATAAAAAAAGGCTTAAAAACATTTTTTGAACAAGAAAAAAAAGAAATCCCAAGACTACCTAATAAATCAATTGCTTTAGTTGTTGCAAGTATAGAAAGTTTAATAGTAACAAAAATTTTTATGCCAAATATTATTTTACTTATGAGTAATACTGTAGTTGGAGAATCAGACCCTGTTTTTGGCTTAGATATTTCATTTTTTATGTTTTTAGAGCCATTAATAAAAATGGGAATAATATATTTAATAACTATATTAGTTGCAATAATAATTTATGTATTTGGATATTATGTAGTGGTATTTAATAAATACTTTGATGGAATAGATAAAGAAACTTTAAAAAATAGCCCAATG
>DOYA01000179.1:0-305 GCA_003518755.1 Clostridiales bacterium
TTATCCTGTTTTATCTCATTTTTTAACATATTTATAAATTCATTTGTTTTCATAATATTTTGTTCTCTACTTCCTAGTTTACGGAAGCTCACTGAATTATTCTCAATTTCTTTATCACCTATTACTACAGTATATGGATTTTTCATCTCATTACTTACTTTTATTTTTTTATTCAAAGTTTCGTCATTACTATCAATTTCTACTCTAATATCTTCTTCCAAAAGTTTATCCATTAATTCTTTGCAATATGAATAATGAGCTTCATTATTTACGGGAATAATATTAACTTGTACCGGAGAAAGCCA
>DOYA01000179.1:398-848 GCA_003518755.1 Clostridiales bacterium
AAAAATCTTTCATAAGAGCCAAGTATTGCTCTATGAATCATTACAGGCGTTTGTTTTTCTCCATTTTCATCAATATAAAATAGACCAAATCTTTTTGGAGTTGCAAAATCAAGTTGTATTGTTGGAATTTGAATTTCTCTTCCGAATCGCATCTTTAAACATAAAATCTAACTTTGGACCATATAGAGCCGCTTCACCTTCACATACTTTTGCATTTAAATCTAATTCATTACAAATATCTTTAAGGATTTTTTCACTTAAATCCCAATCTTCGTTACTTCCAATATATTTTTCAAGATGTTTACTGTCTCTTACAGATAATGAAACCCAATAATTATTCCATAATCCCATTTTCGAATAGAAATCTTTAATAATATTGTAAATATTTATTATTTCATTTTTTACTTGATCTATTCTGCAGAATGAATGTCCATCTTCTACTGTAATTGC
>DOYA01000179.1:958-13246 GCA_003518755.1 Clostridiales bacterium
TTATCTGATTCCATATATCTAATAGGTAAATCTTTGTAGCTACGAATTTTTGAGCTATATATTTGTGTATGATGAGGACATTGAACTGGTTTTAATACAAACTCATGCCCTTTAGGTGAACTAACTCTAAATAATTCATCATTAAATTTCTGTGCATGACCAGAAGTTTCGAATAAGCTTATATTAGCAAGTGCGGGACAGCTAACTTTTTGAAATCCGTATTTCCTACATATTTTTTCTATTTGCTTTTGTAATTCATCTTTTACAATTGTGCCTCTAGGAGTATATAAAGGTAATCCTGCTCCCAAAAAATCGGAAAAACAGAATAAATCTAAATCTCTTCCAATTTTTCTATGGTCTCTTTCTTTTGCATCTTCTAAAAAATTTTGGAATTTATTTAATTCTTCTTTTGATGCAAATGCTTTTCCTGAAATACGATTAATCATTTCATTTTTAATATCACCATCAATATATACTCCACTAATTCTTAACAACTTAACATATAAGTTACCTTCTTTTTGTATTTCTTTTTCGAATTCATTAAAATCATTTTCTCCAATATTTTGATCAATTTTAAAATCTAAGTGAAATTCATTTTCATCTGCTGTAATTTTTTCAAATTCAATTTTTCCATATTTTTTATTAATAACTTTTTTAAGCAATTCTGCTCCTTCTTGATTTAACATTTCTTATTCCTTCTTTCTTTTTTATTTTAATAGAGGGGTTTTAACTTATTAATATTTATAATATTTTGGGTATTTGTATCGATATCGGTATCGGTTTCATTTTCATTTTCGGTCATAATTATCATCTCCTAACTAAAATAACGGAATTAACAGTTTCTAAGCTCCTTACTTCGCTAAGAAACTATAAATTTCGCATATTTATCCTACACAGTATATCTTATCTGTAGCTCATTCTTCGCACAGCTAAGAAATCTACATCAAGTCTATCATCTTTCGATGATGACTTTCCTGGAGTATAAAAAACGAGCCCTACTACAACTTTTGGATTGTAATAGAACTCGTAACTTAAACTTTATATTTTAAGATACACTAAAACAACCAATTAGTATATATAATTGATTTCATATATGTTACTTCGGTTGTGGTTTTAAATTGTTTGTTTAGCATATCATTTTCTCCCTCTATTTAATATAGTATTATTTTATCACATTTTTTTGATAATGTAAATATGCAATCACTCATTCTTTACAATGAATCATTGACATTTTTTTATCCTCCTTTTTTTATTTTATAAATATTTTAGCATAATACATTACAAATTGCAATACTTTTGTTATGCAGATATTTTGTATTGTTTTACATATACTATTATATATATTATTGTTATGCAGGAGTGATATTATGAAAAAATTTAAAATTCCATCTATTCCACCAACTACAAATAAATGTATTAGATTTCCAAATAATGTAATAGAAGATGTTGAAAATGCTATCAAGGGAAAAGACTGTACTTTTACAGCTTTTGTTGTTGAAGCAGTTAAAGTTGCATTAGAAAATCTTGAAGAAAGTCATTCAAAATAATAATACTTTTTGGGGACCCCTTCTGAAAACAGTTAAAAGAATCGGACTTAGCAGTTCGATTCTTTTAATTATGGAGCGATTTCGAAACAGGTATGCGAAAATTTACATGCTTTGCTTCAAGTTCTCTTATATAACTCGATTTATTGTTTTTAATTTAACATAATTTTTATGCTTTTGTCAAGAGGAAATGAATATTTTATAAAATGAACTTGTAAAAAATTTGATATGAGTGAAGAAGACAATTTTAATTGAGATTTTGAAAAAGAAAATCATATTTTGATTGATGCTGAAAAACAGGTAAAACGAAAAAATATAGAAAAAGAATTAGAGTTAGAAAGATAAAAGATATGAGGAGAGTATTTTATAATACCAAGCCATTATTTTTGATTGGCTCAATTTTTGCTTCATTTGCAAGATACGAATGATTTGAATTAAATATAAGTCTAAAAAATGTTTTTACAATGAACAATATAAAAATTATGATTTTAAGTAAAACCATAATTTTTATACATTGTTATATTAATAGAAATGTATTTATCATAATTAACTGTTAATGTTACTGTACTTAAAGTCGGTTCACCTATTCCAGAGTGATGAACTGTAAAACTAATTGTACCATTATCTTGAAGCATATCTTCATATTTAATATTATCAGCATAATTTCCTTCTAAATTCACTTCGCGAAACGAGTGAACATTTTCATCATCATCATAGAGTGAAATTACAACAGTTCCTCTGTTGAGAGTTGTAGGATATCCAGAGTAGGTACTCCATGTAGTAGTAGCTATTAAATGATATGTAGTTGAATCAATTCTATCAATTTTAAGTTATCTATCAATCAGTGAAACATTATATCCTCGATACTCTGCCTTTGATGTCAATGTTATGTCTATTTCAGATAAGTCTTCTAGTAATTCGTCATTAAATTCGTCGAAATATTTACCAAGTATTGTTTTTAATTGAGTGTCTGATAGTTTCAACTTTGTTTTCCACAATTTGCCCTAAGATGTCTGCTTTAGCTAGTTCAACCATTGTTGCTTTCTCAGTATTAGTTTTAGCATCTGTAGCTCTCTGTAAAATTCCATTATCTCTTGATAACATTGAAATACTTATTCCGAGCTAAGATAAGAAAGATAATAAGATTATGGTTTTAATATATATGGATTATCATATGAGCCATCACCAGATTTAATTTTAATGTCTGGAAGAAGTCTGAAAACAGGTCTTAGTTTAAACATAGGATTTTGGTAATTATAATTTAAAGAATCACCATATTCCACTATGCATAAATCGTCGAAACTAACAAAATCAGATTGAGGACTTAAATCAACCCCTTCTCCAACACACCTAATATAATGGAAATATTCATCTGCACCTGCGTATCCAGTTCGAGAAGAAAGCCAATATATTTCATTATTCTTTAAATTATATTCATTTAAGGCATTTAGTCGTTGTTCATCTTGCGAGCTATTAGAATCTTCACCTTTAAGCTTTCTATTCCATCCTGACATAGAACTTTCTTTATATGGATTTTGATAATTACTGCCTATACATCTTGCTCTATCTGATAGTGTCGAATTATTATATTTACTAGCCTCATCATTTAAAGTTTTTATAGCATTATTATATGACCAACGAGCTTTTTCAATAGTTTTACTAAAATCATACCCATTTTCTGAATTAGGTATTTTAGGATCCATATATCCAAGTAAAACTCGTCCAACACAATCTAACGCTACTATTTCTACTGTTCCAGAATTATTATACAATACCCTGCACAAAATATTATTTCCAAAACTATCAACATATTGTACATAAGGACTTTTTTCAACTTCTGTAGGTGCAGAAAGATTAACATTCAACAATTCACTTATTGGAGGATATATAATAGCTTTTTCAACAGTAGCATCTTCATCAACTGTATAACTATTTCCAGATGAAATATAAGTCACTGTCAAAGGAAATTTTGTTGCATCATCAGTAGTTACGCCAGTAATATTATTTTTTATATTTGAATTTACAGTTGATATTTCTAACTCTCCACTTTTATTATAACTTCCTAAAACTTCAAGTTGTATTTGTTCTTTTTCGTTAGCTTTTTCTGTATTTGTCTTAGCATCTGCTGCTTTCTGTAAAATTCCGTTATCTCCAGATAACATTGAGATACTGATACCGAGCTAAGATTAGAAGGATAATAATTGTAATTACTAAAGCTATCAAGGTTATACCATTACTGGCTTTTAAAGATTTTTTTGTGTAATTTTTCATAAATAAAAACATCCTTTCTTTAGTTCATTTAATACTCCATATTTATTTTAGAATACACTTCTTTTGTAACATTTATAGATTTTAAATACTCTTTTTTGCTATTTGGAATATTTAAATAAAACTCTTAATAAATTTTTCATTTTATATTATTACACAAGTTTTATAAAAATTCAATAGTTTTCTATAATTTTTATTTAGTTATATCTTAATAAGTTTTAGTGGTGTTAAGTTATTTTGCATTTAACTTTATAATTTATATATAAATAATTTTTATATTATTAATTAATATAAAAAGGAGGTTGTTATTATGACTTCTATGGAATTGATTGGTCTTAATACAAAATGGTATAGATATAAAAATAATTTAACACAAGAAGATTATGCTAATAAAACGAAATTTAAAATGGCTTATATTAGTGTTATAGAAACAGGAAATGCAAATTTAACTTGTAAAAATATTGATTTTATTGCAAAATCATTTAATATAAAACCTGAATTATTATTTCGCGAGGACACTGCAAAACTTGCTAAAAAATTACCAGTTAGAGTTGATATGTATAGAAAAAATCAATCAAAATAGTTGATTGATTTTTTCTATTATCATAAGTTTAATTAATGCTATTATACAAATACATTGCAATTTGATTTTGTTCTTGATTATTCATCTCCATTATTTTAGCCATAACAAATAGAATAGTAGGATATTTTCTCATATTTACATAGCTTGCTAAATATTCATTATCAATTCCTTTTAATTTTTTATCAAATATGCTGTGTATATGTGCTTTATTATATTTTAAGTTAGTATAAGCACTTGAACTCATACATACACCTAATCTTAATCTATTCTTTAAATCCATATTCTTAATTATATCTATTACATTTTTAACTTTATCATCTATAATATTATCCATAGTACAAAATCTCCTTTAATTCAAATTAAAATCATTTTTCTTTTTTAGTTTGTTGTTCTTATTTTCATCTGGTATTGTTACTTTTCTATAAATATTATTTGCAATTTCATTATCATTGTCATCAAATATGCCATTTCTATATAAATCATCACTAACAATTTTATAATTTTGGTCGTTATCGTAAGTAATTTTCTTATGGAAGTGCCTCATTAGATTATGCCAAAAGCCTTTAAATTTTTGTAATTGTGCTTTTAGGTTCTCTTTTTCTTCTCGTAATTTAGCAATTATTCTTTCTTTTGCAGATAAATCCTCCTTTAACCCTTTAATTTCTTCATTTTTAAGTTCTATTTGATTTTTAAGAGAACGATTTTCTTTTTCTATTTCAAAAGACGCGTGTTCAAACTCTTTAATCGATAAATTCAAATCATTTACACTTCTAACTGTTTTATTGGTATCTTTTACATCTTTGGCAAAATTTTTTATTTTCTGGACATCCTCGTTCGAAATAACCATATTATTTTTATTCATTAGAGTTGGTTTAAGATTATCTAATATTTTATTTATATCTTTACTCGAATTATCTAGTTTTTCAGTTTGTTCATTTGCTTTAGCTAGTTTTTGTTCTTTTCGTTTTAGTTGTTTCTTATAATCTTTATAGCCATCCATATCTTTAACATTAATATCTTGATTTCTGCCCTTTTGCTTTATTTTAAGCCTACTATCAACATCATAGAATTTATTGTATGATTTAATGCAAGCATTTCTCATTTTATCCTGAATTTCAGAAAGTAAGGTTTTAGTAAATAGTTGTGATTTACCAACTTGCTTTTTCATACCTCTTTTACAATTCTCTATTACTGGAACACCTATAACATGCATATGTGGAGATGTTTCATCAAAATGAATGGTAGCATTGGCTACTTTAAAGCTAGGAAGTATTTTATTTAAGTCTTGTATTTGCTCATTATATACATCTATCATCTTAAATCTATATTCCTCATCTTTATCTTGCCAAAAATCCATATCTCCAAGCTCAATAATAATCTCGCAAGCTATATCGTTTTGAGAATCACACACTTTTTGAAAATAATCTTTAACTTGTCTATCAGCTCTTGTCTTGCTATTATACTCAATTCTAGCTTGTTCAAATTCATCTAAATAAACTTGTTTAACATCATTTACTATATTATCAGTTCCATAAATAGTAGTAATTAATTCTCTTTGATTATCATAATCTCGCAAATTGTGTTTATTTACTCGTGATAAATCATTTGCATTTTGAATAGCATTATTTGAAAGGGAAGTAGTTCCAGATATATTTCCTTTAGCTGTCTTTTTTGCTACTTTACTTTTGTTTTTATCACTACCCAAGTGAAATGAATATGCTAATTCTTGTTCCATCAAAAGCACCTCCTTGAAATTTCTTCGTAGGCACAGGACTTTGACTTTGTCATAAGTCCTAACCCCCTATGAGTTATGACGTGCCATCATAACTCGGGGGCTCTGCGAGGCAATAAATTTTCTCCCGCAGGGATAAAATTTATCAAATTACCTCACACTAAATTTATATTGCTAATGCAAATATAAATTTGTATTCATTAATTTGATTGTTGCAACATACACTACATATAGAGTAATA
The DNA here is from genome assembly GCA_003518755.1 of Clostridiales bacterium. Classification (GTDB taxonomy): domain Bacteria; phylum Bacillota; class Clostridia; order TANB77; family CAG-508; genus CAG-269. Next base: position 7,327 of record DOYA01000179.1, read on the forward strand.
GTTGCAACAATTATTTTTGCTTTTTCTTCGATGTAATATGAGTAACAAGCCCAAGTTGTAACTTTCCTTCTGGTTTAGCTAAAAAGTTTTTATATTGTTTTATTGCTACCATTCTAATTACCTTTTGATTTTTCTTTAACTTAAACTCAATATGCCTATCTCTAATCATAGCAACTTTAGATTTATTATCATAGTTTTCATCTATCTTATCATCGTGAAAATAATATTCTCCTAAATCCATATAATTTATATCTAATTCTTTTTTCAATGTACTTAAATAGTCTTGTAATTGGGAATTAGTTATATTCACACTAATTCTAGTATCTTCTAGTTTTCCATCTCTTTCTAGCATAGTAGGAAAATCTACAACACCTTTATCATATAGCTTGTCTATCTGCTCAACAAAACTACTTCTAAAATTAACTTTTTCAATATCAAAATTGCCTTCTTCATCTTTCTTTAATGTTGCTGTTTCAATAAATTTAGATATAAAAGATTGTTTTTCCTCTTTACTTTTCATAGTCCATATTTTTAGTAAAACATCTTTATACATTTGATGTTCAGTTAGCTTTTCTCTTTCTATATCTCTTTCTGCAAGTAGATGTTGTGGATTATATGTTTCTTTGTCAAAATTAAGTGATTCAATTTTTTTAGTATCTAATTCTGCTAGTTTCTTTTCAATAAATTCATAATCTTTTGCAAAATCTTCTTCTTTTATTATTCCATTTTCAAATACTCTCATAAGTCTTTCTTTTGATTGTTCTAGTTTTTTGATTTCTTTCTCAATTTCTTTAGTTTCATTATTCTTCTTTTCAGCAAGTAAAGGGTAGAAGTATTTATTTACATGAAAGTCATATTCTACTAAATCTAAAATATAATCAATTAAACAATCTTCTATTTCAGCCTCGTTATAATACAAATTGCAGTTATCACAGAAGTAATACATATATTTAGCTTTTTGGCCACCTGCACCTTTACAAGTCATAATCTTACCGACAAGTAGGACATACAAGTTTTTGGAAGAATATATAAACTCTATTTCTGCAATAAGACCTTTGATTTTTCTCTTTCTGTTTTTGAACTTCTTCCCACATAGCTCTTGTTATAATAGGAGGAACAACATCTACAAATAACTCTGTTTCTTTATCTGTATCATATTTGTACCTTTCATAATCTCCAACATATATTTTATTATTTATAATTCTATCAATAGTAGAGTCGCACCATTTCTTATTATTGGGAGATAATACTTTTTCTTCATTTAAGATATTGGAAATAGTTTGATAGCTTTTACCTTCTAAATACAACTCAAATATTCTTAAAACAATATCTTTTGTAGTAATATCGACTTTTAATGTTTTGTCAGTATCTCTATAATAACCTAATGGAACTTTACCTGGAATATGACCTGCTTTAATGGCACCATTTAAGCCAAACTTTGTTCTTTCTGATACAATTTCTATTTCAAGTTGAGAAAGAACTGTTAACATTCTAACAAAGAAACGACCATTTGCTGTAGAAGTATTAACATCATCTCTATCACATATTAAATAACAATGATATTGTTCAAGAGTACTAATTAAAACCTCTAAATCTCTTACAGAACGAGTGACTCTATCTAGCTTATATGCTACAATATAATTCAATTTACCTGCTTTCATATCTTCTAGCATTTGTTGAAATGCTGGTCTATCTTTCATATTCTTTGCAGATATTCCTGCATCTTTATAAATTTTATATATTTCAAAGTCTTTGTATTTACATAGTTGCCTTAATTTTTCTTCTTGTTCTCCTAAACTAAATCCTTCTCGAGCTTGATCTTCGGTACTTACTCTAATATAAATACCTGCAATTTTCTTTTCAACGCTTTCCATTAAAAACCTCCTAAAAACAAACAAAGTGCTAGTTAAGATAACTAACACTTTAAACTTACTTTATTATTTACTTGTCATATAACTTGCTGAAAATAAAGAAAACTTCTAGTATTAGTTACCATTGATAAAATCTCTTAATTTTGAGAGTGGATATTTATTTGATAGATTACCTATGTAAAAATATTCGTGTTCATTAAAGAATAAATATAACTTATCTTTAATAACAGCAGTATGTGGTTCTACATAAGCAATATTAGTTTTTTCTATCATTCTCAAATTACCATTCTTTATCTTTGGTATGCAATTACTAAAAGTGCAAGCCCATTCAATCTTAGAATGTAATTCTTTACTCATTGTTATTTCTTTTTTAACTGTAGATATCATATCACAAAAACCTCCTTTTTTCAATATTTTGAGGCTAATTCTTACTTTATTTACCAGTTAAGATAATCAAAAGCAAAAAAATTAAGCCGACTAAATCGACTTATATATTGTGAAATGATATTCACTTTGCTTTCTTCAAACTCACTTGTATCAATAACTACAAGTAGTTCGACGAAAACGCATTATGGAGCGGGTAGAGGGAATCGAACCCTCATCACCAGGTCGGAAGCATGGGATTCTGCCATTAAACTATACCCGCATTTTTTTTATTATACTAAATTAACTTCCACTTTTCAACAATTTTTTAAATATTTCCCATTATTTGTTGATATAAATCTTTATTTGTGATATTATAATTTATGACAAAATAGCAAATACTAGAATATGAAAGGATGGTAAAAATGAATTTTGATGCATGGAAAAACTTTGAAAAAGGAGAATGGCAAGATGAAATCAATGTGCGTGATTTTATTCAACATAATTATACTCCATATGAAGGTGATTCAAGTTTCTTAACTGGACCAACAGATAAAACAAGAGCATTGTGGGCTGAAGTTCTAGACTTATATAAAAAAGAAAAAGAAGCTCCTGGAGGAGTTTTAGATATTGATACTAAAACAATTTCAACTGTTTCTAGTCACGAGGCAGGTTATATTGATAAAAATCTTGAAGAGATAGTAGGTTTACAAACAGATGCACCTTTAAAAAGAGCAATTATGCCTTTTGGAGGTATTAAAATAGTTGAAAAATCATGTGAAGCTTATGGAAGAAAAGTTGACCCTGAAGTAGATAAAATATTTCATGGGATTAGAAAAACTCATAATGATGGTGTATTTGATGTTTATACTCCAGATGTTAGAAAAGCACGTTCAAATAAGCTCTTAACTGGGCTACCAGATGGATATGGTCGTGGTAGAATTATTGGCGATTATAGAAGAGTTGCTCTTTATGGGGTTGACTTTATTATAGAAGAAAAAAGAGAAGAATTAGAACAATTAGATTATGATGATTTAACAGAAAACGTTATTCGTCATCGTGAAGAAGTATCTGAACAAATAAAAGCATTATTAGAACTTAAAGTGATGGCTGAAAAATATGGATTTGATATATCAATGCCAGCGAATAATGCTAAAGAAGCAATTCAATGGTTATATTTTGGATATTTAGCAGCTATAAAAGATCAAAATGGTGCAGCCATGAGTTTAGGCAGAACTTCTACATTTTTAGATATATATATCCAAAGAGATTTAGATAATGGAACATTGACAGAAGAACAAGCACAAGAATTAATGGATCATTTTATTATGAAATTAAGACTTGTTAGATTTTTACGTACACCTGAATATAATGAACTATTTTCTGGAGACCCAGTTTGGGTAACAGAAAGTATTGGTGGAATGGGAATAGATGGAAGAACTTTAGTTACTAAAAATTCATTTAGAGTTCTTCATTCCCTTCAAAATTTAGGACCTGCTCCAGAACCAAATTTAACTGTATTATGGTCTACAAGGTTACCTGAAGGATTTAAACATTATACATCAATGTTATCAATTAAAACTTCTGCAATTCAATATGAAAATGATGATGTTATGAGAACTACTTTAGGCGATGATTATGGTATTGCTTGTTGTGTTTCTCCAATGAAAATTGGTAAACAAATGCAATTTTTCGGTGCTCGTGCAAACCTTGCAAAAACATTACTTTATGCTATTAATGGTGGTGTTGACGAAATTAGTAAAAAACAAGTTGCACCAAAATTTGCTCCAATTACATCTGAATATTTAGATTTTGCTGAAGTGGTTGAAAAATACGAACAAATGATGGACTATGTTGCTAAAATATATATTAAAGCATTAAATTGTATTCACTTTATGCATGATAAATACTCATATGAAGCAATTGAAATGGCTTTTCATGATAAAGATGTTTTTCAAACTATGGCATGTGGTATAGCTGGGCTTTCTGTTGCTGCAGACTCACTTTCAGCCATCAAATATGCTAAAGTTAAAACAATACGTGATGAAAATGGTTTAGTTGTTGATTATGAGGTTGAAGGTGATTATCCAAAATTTGGAAATGATGATGATAGAGTTGATAAAATAGCAGTTGAAATAGTTAAAACATTTATAGAAAAAATTCGTAGACATCCAACATATAAAAACTCAAAACACACTCTATCAATCCTTACCATTACTTCAAATGTTGTTTATGGTAAAGCAACTGGAAATACCCCTGACGGTCGCAAGGCAGGAGCTCCATTTGGACCAGGAGCTAACCCTCTTCATGGTAGAGATACAAATGGTGCATTAGCTGTAATGAATTCTATTGCTAAACTTCCATTTGAAGCAGCTGAAGATGGAATTTCTTATACATTTGCAATAACTCCATCAACTCTTGGAAAAACACTTGATGATCAAATAGAGAATTTAGTAAATATGTTAGATGGCTTTTTTGCACAAACTGGTCATCACATCAATGTTAATGTCTTTGATAGAAGCTTATTAGAAGATGCTATGGAACATCCAGAAAAATATCCTCAACTTACTATTCGTGTTTCAGGATATGCAGTTAAATTTACTTCATTAACTAGAGAACAGCAGTTGGATGTTATTAATAGAACAATCCATGAAAAAATTTAAAACAAAAGAAAAATAAACTTCGTCTTACTGTGATAAATCAGACTTAAAAATCCTCAAGTACATTTTAAATTTGAAAAATAATTGCCATTTGGCTGTGTTAAAACTCATTCAAAACGCGGTTTCATACACCACGTATGCGCCCTTGCCTTTTGAATGAGTTTTGCCTTGCCAAATAACAATTCTTTTTCAAATTTAATTAATCATTTCGAACATTAGAAGCTATTTTTAATCTGTAAATATATTTCAATTAAAGTAGCAACAATACATTAGGAGGTTTCAATTGGAACAAAAAAAATTAGATTTAAGATACTATGCTAAAGTCCATTCAATAGAATCTTTTGGTACCTTAGATGGTCCAGGCATCAGATTTGTACTATTCTTACAAGGCTGTAGCTTAAAATGTAAATATTGCCATAATCGTGATACCTGGGATATCAATTCAGGATCTTATAAATCATTAGATGATATTTATCATAAAATCATGCATTATAAAAATTATATAAAAAAAGGAGGTATTACTGTAACAGGCGGAGAACCTCTTTTACAATATCAATTTCTAATTGAATTATTTAAAAAATTAAAGAAAAAAAATATTCACACTTGTATTGATACTTCTCGGGATGGTTGAATTAACAGATAAAATGAAAGAATTAGTTGATTTAACAGATTTATTTTTACTAGATATTAAACATATAGATCCAATAAAATGTAAAGATTTAGTAGGATTTTCAAACGAAAAAGAATTAGCTTTTGCAAAATATTTAAGTGAAATTGGCAAACCAATGTGGATAAGGCAAGTTTTAGTTCCTGGGATTACAGATAATAGACAAGATTTATTAAACTTAAAAAGCTTTATTGAATCTTTAAAAACAGTTGAAAAAATCGAAATACTTCCATATCATACATTAGGAAAATATAAGTGGGATAATTTAGGTTTAAAATATGAACTAGAAGGCATTCCTTCTGCAACTGATGAAGACGTAAAACGTGCAAAAAATATTTTGAGTTGTCAATAGGGACGGA
>DOYA01000179.1:13351-18220 GCA_003518755.1 Clostridiales bacterium
TCTCCGTCCCCTTTTTCTCCGTCCCCTTTTTTCTTTTTAAAGTCTAATTCAAAATAAAACTCTACCCCGCCTGCAACGTTTTTTACGCCATATTTATTGCCATAATTATTCATAATTGCTTTTACAAGAGAAAGACCTATTCCATTGCCTCCGCTTTCTCTATTTCTCGATTCATCAATTTTATAAAATCTTTTCCAAATTCTATTTATTTCTTCTTCTGAAAACTGTACAAATGTATTAAACACCTTTACTCTAACTTTGTTGTTTTTTTCATCTATTTCATTTTCAATCCTTACTCTTTTTTCTCCATTTATTTCTATAGCATATTTTATTGCATTTGTTATATAATTTGTTAAAACTTGGTCAATATAAAAATCATCTGCAAATACTATTATTTTTCCTGAAATATTATTTTCCATTACTACATTCTCTTTATCAACCATAACAGCAGATTTTCTAATTATCTCATTTTCTAATTCTACTAAATCAAATTCTTTATTATTAAATTGCATTTTTCCATATTCAAGTTTCATAAGCTCTAATAATTGTTTTACTAGTTTATCCATTTTTGTTGCTTCATCTAAAATAACTTCTGCATAAAATTTTCTTGATTCTTCATCAGAATTTACATTTTCAATCAAGCCTTCACTATATCCTTGTATTAATGCAATTGGTGTTTTTAATTCGTGAGATACATCTGATATAAAGCTTTTTCTCATTTCATCAATCTGTGATTTTTCTTCTACATCTTTTTCAAGTTCGACATTTGTATTTCTTAACTGATTTATAGTTTTTTCCAATTTATCTGATAAGATGTTGATATTTTCTCCTAACATATCAATTTCATCATGAGCTTCAGATGGTTTAAACTTTTGAGAAAAGTTTAAATTTGACATTTTTTTCGTAATATCATTTAATTCAATTATAGGCTCACTAAATCTTTTTGACACAATAGATAATACTATTCCTCCAATAATAATTACAAATACTGCAATTATAGATAAAAACTCATTTGATATTTTTACACTTTCTTCAATAGCAGCTACTGGCATCCTTATATATAATTTATATGAATTATCTAATACTGCCGTAAGTATTATAAAATTCATATTTCTTTTATTATCTTTAAATTTAGTTATTGTATATTTATTGTTTTTTTCTAAAACATTATTATTAAACCTACCTTCTGGTATTATAGATAGGGCTAAATCTTCAATTGCAGAATAAAAATCTGTATTAGAGCTATATATAGTGTTTCCATAATTATTTTTTATTAATATATTAAAATTATTTTTTAGCGATATTTTATTTAATTCATCTGATATTGCTGTATCTATATTATCACTGTTATAATAATTGTTAATAACATAATATACATCTATTAATTGATTTTTTTTATTAAATTCATAAAATTGTTTTAAAACAAAATTATTTAATAAAATTAATACTGCAATAATAGAAATTACAATTATACAAAGAGACAAAAACAATCTTGTTTTTATAGATTTAAAATATTTTATTTTATTATTCATTTGCACCCCTTTACTTGAAAGTATTGATGTGAGAAGTGAGAAGTTGGTAAAGAATTAAATTTTAGCACGGCAAGACGAAGTTTTTCATTTGTTTATGGACGTATCAAATTTATATCCTATACCACGTATAGTCTCAATAAACTTTCCTTTTTTTCCCAGTTTATGTCTGATTTTTTTGATATGACTATCAATTGTTCTAGAATCACCATAATAATCATAATTCCATACATTATTTAAAATTTTATCTCTCGAAAGAGCAACTTTTTCGTTTTCAACTAAATATTTTAAAAGTTCATATTCTCTTAAACTTAATTCAATCTGTTTTCCATCCACAAATACAGTTCTTGCTGAATCATCTATAACAATTCCTGCATAATCTTTAATTCGTTTCTTGTCCCCATTTACCCTTTTTAGAATTGCTTCAATTCTTGCAACTAAAATCTTGGGGCTAAATGGTTTAGAAATATATTCATCTACTCCAAGCTCAAATCCAAAAAGTTCATCCTGTTCTTCTCCTCGTGCGGTAAGCATTATTACTGGAACATTTGACTCTGTTCTAATATTTCTTAAAACAGTCCATCCATCAATTTTTGGCATCATAACATCTAATAACACTAAATTTATTTTGTTTTTGTTTTCTTGAAATACTTCAATAGCTTCTTCTCCATTTGATGCTTCAATTGTATGACATCCTTCTTTAGATAAAAAATCTTTTATAAGCTTTCTCATCCTTAATTCATCATCCACTATTAATATTGTTGAATCTTCCATTGTTATTATTATTCCTTTCAGCAAATAATCTATTATTAAAAAAAATGAAGTCGGAAGTCGGAAGTTGGAGGTTGGAGGTTGGACTTCAATTATTTATTTCTTACTTCCAACCCTGGCTTTCTACCTCATATAACATTTTTTCTTAATATATTATAATAAATCTATGTGTCCAAACTATGAATTCTTTGTATTTGCATTGTGGACAGTTATTTGATTATATGGTATTGATAATTTGTTTTTATCTAATTCTAGTTTTATAATTCTATTAGCTTGTCTTTTAACCTGATACTTAAATTCTGGCTTACACATAATCTTTATTTTATAAACTAAAGCAGATGAAGCAAATTCATTTAACCCAATATATTTTGCTTCTGCAACATTGTCTAGTTTTTGAATTTGTTTACAAGCTTCATTTAATATCTTTTCTTGTTTTATAATTTGATCTTCATATGATAATGGAACATCTATATACAATTCTTCTGAAACTTTTGTTACTTTACTTATATTTCTGTTTGCAAAAATAAAAACATCTCCTCTTTTTGTATCTAATATTTTTGTTGTTCTTACCCCTAATTGAATAACCTTTCCTTCTATTCCATCAATATTTACAACATCTCCTAATGCATAGTAATCATCTGTAATAATATTAATTCCTGAAATTATGTCTTTTAATGGGTCTTGTATTGCAAGACCAGCTATAATGGAAACTAAACCTAATCCAGCAACTATTGAATTTACATTTATACCATATATTTGTAAAATTAAAACTCCTACAATTGCTATAATTATGTATTTTACAATATTGTCAATTAGTTTAATCATAGTTTTACTTTTTCTGTCTAATCTCTTATTTTTTTTATCTCTATCTAAGAGTTTATTTATTGCTCTTCCTATAATTTTATAAATAATAATTCCAATTAGTATTATAATTATTGCCATTACTATCTTTTTATCTAAAATATCATGTTGTATTGTGTTTAAAAATTCATTCATATTTTTTTCCTCCCAAGTATTTATATTATTTCATAAAATTAAACTTTAGTCAATTAAATAAAAAAACGGAACTAACATTTTCTAAGCTCCTTCTGTCGCAAAGAAAATTTATGCTTCGCATATTTATCCTACACAGTATATCTTATCTGTAGCTCATTCTTCGCACAGCTAAGAAATCTACGTCAAATCTATCATCTTTTGATAATGACTTTTCTAGAGTATAAAAAAAGATAGGATATCTCCCTATCTTTATATTAAAACTTCCTTTTTCTTGCAGCTTCAGATTTTTTCTTTCTTTTTACACTAGGTTTTTCATAGTGTTCTCTTTTACGATATTCTTGAACAACACCATTTCTAGCGCATTCTCTTTTAAATCTTTTTATTGCATCTTCTATATTTCCATCTTTTACATATATTGACATTATTTATTCCCCCCTTCCGGTCATACAAAACTGTATGTGGGATTTTGTTAGGTCGTATCTTCTTACCTTTTTTACCCGATATACTTTATTATTATACCTCAAATAGCCTATTGCTGTCAAGTAGTATCATAAAGAAATTTTAATAAAATTGAGATTAGCTGTATGACATATGCGGTGAGAGGTGTGAGGTGTAACATTAAACTTTCAAGTTCTAACTTCTCACATCCTATTACACAAAAAAACACACTGTTTTAATTAATGAACAGTGTGTTTAGCATCAAATTATACAGCTTCTTCTATGTTTTCTTTCTCATTATTGTTTTCTGAATTTTTAACAACTTCTAAACTTCCAATAGAAACTTCATAAGCTACTTTGTTTTCTATAGTTCCATCTTCATATTTCTTTTCATATTGTCTTGATTGAATTCTACCTACTATTTTAACTTCTGTACCAACTTCTAAGTTTTGACAGAATCTAGCATTTCTTCCCCAAGCAATTGATGGTATATAATCAGATTTATTATATGCTCTATTTACAGCTAATAAAATATCTGCAATCTCTCTACCAAATGGAGTTTGTCTATAAACCGGTTTTTTGCATATGTATCCAATTAATACAACTTCATTTGTAACTATATCCTTTCTAGCAAAATCATTTGCGATAATCTCATTACCATTTTCATCAACTTTATGTTCTTGCTCATCTTCTTCAAGCTTTTTAACATCTTTAGCAAAAACTGTTAAAATTAATCTGTTCTTTTCATTTTCATAACTATTGTAAGATCTAAATTGACCTTTTATAAGTAATGTTGTTCCAATTTGCATCATTTCATCATTAATTAATCTTTCTGATACTGTAACTGGAATAATATCTTCACTTCCACTTAAACGTGGTATTTGAAGATCAAAAGAGTAAAAGCTCTCTCCATAAATTTCGTGACTAAATCTCTTTTCAGATGTAACCTTTCCAACTAATGTTAAGTTGTTGTTTTCTAAATAATTTGTATCCAATTTTAATTCCTCCCTATTTCTTTTTTGGATTTATCTATTGTTGCAATTATCTAAAAGTATAATCTCACTTCCAATATTATACAATATTTTTGGCGTTTTGTCTACATAAAATGTTAATTTTTTGAAATTTTTTTGTAATA
>DOYA01000179.1:18272-20736 GCA_003518755.1 Clostridiales bacterium
TTTTGTAATATTTATATTTAAATCCCAACTCACTTTTCACATCCCACCTCTAACCTCCAACATAAATACTCATAATATTATAAAATTCTAATTATTTTTCAGCCTTTCTCCATACAAACATAATACCGTAAAGATAGCCATAATATTGTATAGCTTATTTATATTATGCTTTCTAACGTTTATCGCAACTTCCTGTTCTTCAATTATTGGTTCTTTAATACCTTTAATTTTTCTTTTTACACATAGTAAAATATTTTCATCTTTTATACTAGAAATTGAAATATCAGAATTTGTATTAAATCCATATGTAATAATATTATCTTTTTCTTCTGCAATAAAATCATTATTAATATCAGTATTTATAATTATATAATTTGAATTATTAATTATCTTATCAATATTATTTGACCTTTTTAATAATTCTATAATGTTTTCCTTAATAATCAAAACATCAAATTTTACATTTTTTAAATTTTCCAAACTTTTTAAATTAATGTTAATAACATCATATTTATTTGAAATAGCATATTTATTTATTTCATTTTTTATGAAATTATTATCATTTTCTTTTGCAAAAATACCAATAAAAGGCATATTTAATTCCTCTCTTTATTTTGTTTATTATAATCTATGTTTTAATTATATCCGTTTTATTAGCATTTTATACCAGATAAATATGTATTTTTATTGAATAAAAAATTGTTAATAAACATTATATTTTGAAGTAGGAAGTTGGAGGTATGAGGCATGAGGTATGAAACTTCCAACTTCCTACTCATCATTTGATACAATATCAGAAATTGTATTTTCTATATTATTGTTTTGAACTAAATTACTAGACACCGGCTTAATATCTTCTATATCAGATTTAAAAAAAGAAGACACAAAAAAAAGCATAATTATTGTTAATACAGATACTACATATGCATATATTTTTTCTTTATTTATAACAAAAAACATAAAAAAACCTCCAATAATAAATTATATGTTTATTATTGGAGATAAATGATTATTTTATTTGTTTCATAACTTCTTCTGCAAAATTTTCTTCTTTCTTTTCTATTCCTTCACCTTTTTCAAGTCTTGCAAATTCTACAACTTCACTATTATTTTGTTTTAATAATTCTGAAACTTTAATATCAGGATTTTTTACAAATTCTTGTTCAACCAAACAAATTTCACTATAGAATTTTCCAATTCTTCCTTGAACAATTTTTTCTGCTATAGCTTCTGGTTTTCCTTCATTCATAGCTTGTACTTTTAAAATTTCCATTTCTTTGTCAAGTCTTTCTTGAGGTACAGCTTCTCTATTTAAATATTCTGGTCTAGCAGCAGCTATTTGCATACAAATATCTTTTGCTAAATTTGAGTCTCCACCTTTAAGATTTACTAAAACTGCTATTTTTCCATCACCATGAATATACTTTTCAATTAAACCATCAGTAGTTTCAAATCTTACAAATCTACGTATGCTTAATTTTTCACCAATTTTAGCTGTTTTATCAATTAAAACTTCTGAAACTTTTTTTCCAGATTCTTCAATAGAATCTTGTTCTAATAATGCTTCTACATCTGCTGGATTTTTTAATACTACTTGTTTTGCAACTGCTTCAACAAAACTTCTAAATTCAGCATTTTGTGCAACAAAGTCTGTTTCTGAATTAACTTCAACAACTGCTCCAGTTTTTTGATCTTCTGAAACATATCCTAAAACCAATCCTTCAGCTGCTATTCTATCTGATTTTTTTGCAGCTTTAGCAATTCCTCTTTCTCTTAAAAGTTCAATTGCTTTTTCCATATCTCCATCAGCTTCTGTTAAAACTTTTTTGCAGTCCATCATTCCTGCACCTGTTTTTTCTCTTAAATCTTTAACCATTGTAGCTGTAATCATAAAAATAATCCTCCTTTTTAATAAAAATTAAAGGCTAGAGTTTATAGATTAAAAATGATTTAATTCAAATCCAACTTCCAACCTCCAACTTCTAACCTCTACCTTAATCAATATTATTCTTCAACTGTTTCTTCTGAATTAGCAACAACTTCTTCCATAGTTTCAGGAGCTTTTTCTTCTTCAACTACTTCTTCTGTTTCGTTTTCTTCAGATAAAACTTGTTCAAAGCTTTCACCTTGTTTTCCTTCAATTACTGCATTTGCCATAACATCAGCTATTAATTTAACTGCTCTTATAGCATCATCATTACCTGGAATTGCATAGTCTAATACTTCTGGGTTGCAATTTGTATCAACTATTCCTACTGTTGGAATATTTAATTTCTTTGCCTCACTTATAGCATTAGCTTCTTTTTTAGGATCTACCAAGAAAATTACTCCTGGCATTTCTTCCATATCTTTAATTCCACCTAAATTTGTTTGAAGTTTTTCCATTTCTTTCTTTAATAAAATAACTTCTTTTTTAGGTAAAACATCAAATGTTCCATCTTCTTGCATTGTTTCTAGATCTTTT
>DOYA01000169.1 GCA_003518755.1 Clostridiales bacterium
GGAATATTATCATTTACTGAAAAAGAATATCAATTTGCAACTTTAAAAGTTTTAGGTTTTAAGTATAAACAAATAAAGAAAATATTTATAAAACAAAATATATGGATTGGTATTTTCGCAATAATTATTGCTTTACCACTAGGAAACTATATGACAGACTATATATTCAAAAATGCTATTGGAGATAGCTATGATTTTGAAGCAATGATAAAACCAGCAACCTTTATATTCTCCAGCATTGGAACATTTATTGTTGTTTACATTGTAAATCAATTTTTAGCTAAAAAAATTAAGAAAATAGACATGGTATCAAGCTTGAAAGGAAATGAGTAATATAGAAAAAAATTAAAAATTTAAAGGGAGATTTTTCTCCCTTTATTTTAACATCAAGAAGCCTTAGATAAATATTATAAGTCTGAAACTATGAATATAATAATTATGGAATTAAGAAATAAATATGAAAAGATTATCCTAGAGTATTTTAGGATAGTCTTTTAATTTTTATAAATGTGTTGTATAATGAATTATGAGAAAATAGTAAATGAAAGAACAAACTGATTTTAATAATAAAGAAAAACGTATTAAATGAAAGGGCGGTTTAATATGATAGATTTACACATACACTCAAATCATTCAGATGGATATTATACAGTTAAAAAAATATTAAAAATGGCAGAGGAAGAAAATATTAATACAATTTCGTTTTGTGACCATAATGTTTTAGGAGCTTATGAAGAATTAAAGGATATGGACATAAAAAAATACTACAATGGAAAAATTATAACAGGAATTGAATTTGATTTTGTGTATGACAAAAGAGATTTTCATATATTAGGATATAATTTTGATGTTGAAAAATTGAAAAATAGTAAATTTATAGACAAAAGAACAAAAGAAGATCTAATGAAAGAAGAAGAAAAGAATTTAGAATTTTTTAAAGAAGTTTGCAAAACAATGGGAATAAAGTTAAGTTCTGATTTAAAAATAACAAAACCAAGTGAACGTGCAAATGATATTATAAAAAGTGATATGCAGAAACATAAAGAAAATGATGATATTTTAGACAAAATACTAGGAAAAGACAGAAAAAATAGTTTTTGGCTTGGACAAGTAACAAATCCAAATAGTCCATTTTATATTGATTTTACAAAAGGACTACCTACTGCGGTAGAAATAGCAAATGAAATACATAAAGCAGGTGGAATTGTGGTTTTACCACATGTGTTTGAATATAAATCTATCGATAATATCCATTTTTTAAATGAAATGCATAAGCTAAATATTTTAGATGGAATTGAGTGTATTCATTCAAAACATAATAAAGAACAAGCAAATTTTTTAATAAATTTTTGCAAGCAAAATAATTTAATTATGAGTGGTGGAAGTGACTTTCATACTGATAAAAGACAAACTTTAGGATATACCGAATTAGGAGAAATATTAGATAAATTCTGTTTAAGAAAAGAAAATAATCATTATGATAAAATAAAGTATGCAACATATCTATAAAGTGAAAGAATAGATTAACAAAGTTTGTAAGAAGTATTACTTTAAATAAATTAAGTAGGAAGTGATAGAATTGAGAAAGAAGATAATAATTATAGTCTTAATTAGTATAATAATTATATCAAGTATATTAATGCTCTTATTTTTTATGATAGATAGAACACTTAGAGAACCTTCTGTTGGTTCTGTTGAAAAAATGAATGTATCTAACATAGTTGAAAAGTATTTAACTGAAAAGTATGGAGATAATCATTTTAAAGTAATTGATGTTGGTTATGATTTTGAAATGAGTACTCTCTTTGACTATTCAAAAAAAGAAGGATATTTAGTTACATATAAATGTGATGAGCTAGAATCTGCTGTATCTGTAAAAGGTATTTATCCAAATATAAGTAGTATTTCAGATTGGTTTCTTCAAGAGTATTATTATACAGATAAAGATAAAAATAATTTGGCAACTTCTGAAATTTTTAAAGAAATGAAAAGTCGAATACCAAAAGAAAAAATAAAATTAGCTATACTTAATAAAATAAAGAGTGAATTTGATGCTAATATTCAAGAAGTTGATTTTTCTGATTATGAGGTATATTTAAGAATACCTGATGATTTTGGAAGAATTCCGACAATTGAGGAAATAGAAAACGATATAAATTTATATGGGGTATCAAGTGTAAGATATACTACTATACTTAAAGTTGATAAAGAGGAAGAGTATGAAACAAAATTAAAAGTATACTTAAAGAACCATTTCGGTGGGGAGTGGAATATATCTTCTTATAAAAATGATGATTTATATTCTATCTCTTTTTATGGAAATCATTTTAATATTGGAGATGTATTAAAAAATTGAAAATTATTATTAAGGTATTAAAACAATTTTTTATATAATATATAAAAAAACTAGGTGGAATAAAAATTGAGAGAAGAAATAGAAAAAAATCCAAAAAAAATTGAACAATTCAAACAATTAGTGGAAGAAAGTAATAATATAGTATTCTTTGGTGGTGCAGGAGTATCAACTGAAAGTGGAATTCCTGATTTTAGAAGTAAAGATGGTTTATACAATCAACAATATG
Source organism: Clostridiales bacterium (assembly GCA_003518755.1). Lineage (GTDB taxonomy): Bacteria > Bacillota > Clostridia > TANB77 > CAG-508 > CAG-269. Next base: position 2,583 of record DOYA01000169.1, read on the forward strand.
ATTATCCACCTGAAACTATATTAAGTCATACATTTTTTATTAATAAGACAGATGAGTTTTACAGGTTTTACAAAACTAAAATGAATTGTTTAAAGTATGAGCCTAACATTACTCATATAAAACTTGCAGAACTTGAGAATAAAGGTAAATTAAAAGCTGTTATAACACAAAATATTGATGGATTACATCAAAAAGCAGGAAGCAAAACTGTTTATGAACTACATGGAAGTGTTTTAAGAAATCATTGCATGAGTTGCAACAAATTCTACAGTGCAGAATATGTGTTTAATAGTGATGATATTCCAAGATGTTCTTGTGGTGGAATAATAAAACCAGATGTTGTACTTTATCAAGAGGGACTAGATGATAATACTATTACAGAATCAATATTAGCAATACAAAATGCTGATTTGCTAATTGTGGCAGGAACATCTTTAACAGTTTGGCCTGCTTCAGGTTTAATAAACTATTTTCAAGGAAGAAACCTAGTGCTAATAAATAGAGATGCAACTCTATATGATAACAAAGCAGATTTAGTAATAAATGATAGTTTAGGAAAAGTGTTTAATGAAATATAGATTTTAAATATAAAATTTAAAGGAGAAAATGCAGAATGTCAGTGAAAATTATTTATTTTGTACATGGTACAACAACAGATAATGAACAGCATAAATCCACTGGGCAAAATCCTGGTATTTTAAGTGAATTAGGAATAAATCAAAGTAAAGAATTAAGAAATAAAATAAATATAGATGAAATAGATTTAGTAATCTGTTCAGATTTACAAAGAGCAATAGACTCTGCAAATCTTACATTTGAAAACAGTAAGAAAATTATTCAAGATGAACGAATTAGAGAGTGTAATTATGGAGATTTAAATGGAAAAGATAGTGCACTAGTTTTAGATGAAGAACATATTGAAATTCCTTTTCCAAATGGTGAATCAATGAAAGATGTTGAAAAAAGATTAAGGAATTTCTGCCAATATTTGTTAGATAATTACAATAATAAAACTATAGCATTAGTAGCTCATAAAGCTCCACAGTTAGCATTAGAAGTTATCACTAAAAATATTACTTGGGAAGAAGCAATAGACAAAGATTGGAGAAAAACCAAATCTTGGAAACCAGGATGGGAATATATAATTGAAAAATAGATTT
>DOYA01000165.1 GCA_003518755.1 Clostridiales bacterium
TAATCTATAAAATAGTATAGCATTTTATGTTTTCAAAATCAAGAATTTTGCTTGAATTTCAAAATTTTTTTGTTATACATTGATTAATGTTAAATATTCAAAATATACAATTTCATAATTTAATCATTAGATTAATGAACTATAATATTTTTAAATAAAAAGGTCTTAAAATCCTTGACTATTCAACGTTTTTGATATATAATTTTTTCAACTTTTATGAAAAAGGAGAAATAATTATGGGATATGATTTTAAATACATTGAAAAAAAATGGCAAGATTATTGGGATGAAAATAAAACATTTTTTACAGATGTTTGGGATTTTTCAAAGCCTAAGTATTATGCATTAGATATGTTTCCTTACCCTTCAGGTCAGGGGTTACATGTTGGACATCCAGAAGGATATACAGCAACAGATATAATGTCTAGAATGAAAAGAATGCAAGGCTATAATGTTCTACATCCAATGGGATGGGATGCTTTTGGTCTTCCTGCTGAACAATATGCAATAAAAACAGGAAATCATCCTGCAAAATTTACAGCAGCAAATATTGAAACTTTTAAAAGACAATTAAAAATGCTTGGCTTTTCATTTGACTGGGATAAAGAAGTTTCAACTTGTGACCCAAATTATTACAAATGGACACAATGGATTTTTAAAAATCTATTTGATGATGGTTTAGCAAAATTAATCGATATGCCTGTTAACTGGTGTGAGGAACTTGGATGTGTATTATCTAATGACGAAGTTATAGATGGAAAAAGTGAAAGAGGTGGCTTCCCTGTTGTTCGTAAAAATATGAAACAATGGGTTTTAGATATCCCAAAATATGCAGAAACTTTGCTTGCTAATTTAGATGAACTTGATTGGCCAGAATCAACTAAAGAAATTCAAAGAAATTGGATTGGAAAATCTGAAGGTGCAGAAGTAAAATTTAAAGTTGACGGTTTTGAGAATACTTCATTTACAGTATTTACAACTAGACCTGATACCCTATTTGGAGCTACATATTGTGTTCTATCTCCTGAACTAGATTTAGTAAATACAATAACAACTGATGAGCAAAAAAATCAAATTGAAGAGTATAAAAGACAAGCAGCTTCAAAATCTGATTTAGAAAGAACTGAGCTTAATAAAAATAAAACTGGTGTATTTACAGGAAGCTATGCTATTAACCCTGTAAATAATAAGAAAATACCTATTTGGATTTCAGATTATGTACTTGCAACATATGGAACAGGTGCAATTATGGCTGTTCCTGCCCATGACCAAAGAGATTATGAATTTGCAACTAAATTTGGTATTGATATTATTCCTGTTTTAGAAGGTGGAGATATTTCTAAAGAAGCCTTTACTGAAGATGGAATACATATAAATTCTGACTTTCTAAATGGATTAAATAAACAAGATGCCATAAATAAAATAATTAATTGGCTAGAAGAAAATAAAATTGGAACTAAAAAAGTAAATTATAAACTTCGTGAATGGATATTTGCAAGACAACGTTATTGGGGTGAACCAATTCCTGTAGTTTTTGTTGATGGTGAAATAAAATCTATAGATGATTCAGAGCTACCTCTTGTTCTCCCTGAACTTGAAGATTATAGTCCATCAAAAACTGGTGCATCTCCACTTGATAAAGCTACAGATTGGATTAATACTGAATTTAATGGAAAACCTGCTAAACGTGAAACTAGTACAATGCCTGGAGCTGCAGGGTCAAGCTGGTACTTTTTAAGATATATAGACCCACATAATGAGAATGAGTTTGCAAATAAAGAGTTATTAAAATATTGGCTTCCTGTTGATTTATATATGGGTGGACCTGAACATGCTGTTGGACATCTATTATATTCAAGATTTTGGAATAACTATTTATACAATAAAGGTTTAGTTCCTGTTAAAGAGCCATTTAAATGTTTACGTCATCAAGGTATGATACTAGGAACAAATGGCGAAAAAATGAGTAAATCCAAAGGTAATGTTATTAATCCAGATGATATGGTTAAAGAATATGGTGCAGATAGTTTAAGAATGTATGAAATGTTTATGGGACCAATAGATAGCGCTAAACCATGGGATCCTAATGGAATTGAAGGTTGTAAAAAATTCTTAGATAGAGTATGGAGATTATACACAGAATCAAACAAAATCAAAGATGAAGAAAATACAAGCCTAGAAAAAACTTATCATTTTACAGTAAAAAAAGTTACAAATGATTATGAAACTATGAACTTCAATACTGCAATTTCTCAAATGATGATTTTTGTAAATACAGTAAACAAGGAAGATATCTTCCCTAAAGAATATGCAGAAGGATTTTTAAAACTATTAAATCCAGTAGCACCTCATATTACAGAAGAATTATGGAATCTTCTAGGACATACTAACACAATAAGTTATGAGTCATGGCCAGAGTATGATGAATCTAAAACTGTTAATGATGAAATCAATTTACCTATTCAAATAAACGGTAAACTTAAAGCAAATATTATGATAGAAGTAGATGAAGACGAAACACAAATCAAGGAAAAAGTTCACAAAGCAATTGATAATAAACTTGAAGGAAAAACTATTGTCAAAGAGATTTATGTTAAAAATAGAATTTATAATGTGGTTGTAAAATAGCAAAAAAGGAAAAAGAAAAAAGAGAAAAAAGGGGACGGAGTTAATTTTTCACGTTTGTGAAAAATTAACTCCGTCCCCTTTTTTCTCTTTTTTCTTTTTCACCTTAAAATACCTGAATTATACAATTAATTAAATATAAAGTATATATTAAAACAAATATTATTCCATTAAATCTTGTCATATAATGTTTCTTACCTATAAAAGGAAAAATTGCAAAAAGAATTGTACCAATCAAAAGTATTGATATATCAAAATTATAATGCAAAGAATATTTTATAGGATAAAGAACAGCTGATGTACCTATTATCAAAAAAATATTAAAAATTTGTGAGCCAATAATATTACCAATCGCCATATCTGTTTCTCCTTTTATTGTGGCATTTACAGATGTCAATAATTCAGGTAAACTTGTTGCAAATGCAACTATTGTAATACTAATTATTTTCTCACTTATTCCAAGTAAATATGCTACTTTCGAAACATATTTTACAACTACATCTCCTCCAATTTTAAGAGCTATTATCCCTATAATAATATAAACAATAGCTTTTAATAAATTTATATCATCTCCATTTGTGCCTTGAATCTCTACAATTGAATTTGCATTTCTTTTTGCCATATAAATATTGTACATAATAAAACCACATGCACAAGTTAAAAGTATAATCCCATCACATCTTGATATTATATTAGATTTACTATTATTTCCAAAAAATAGAAGAATTAATGTTGCAAATATAGTAATAAGATTTTCAATTAATTCAGTATTTTTTTGAAACTTTAAAGGTTTAATAATTGAACATACACCTAAAATAAAAAATAAATTTGCAATATTGCTTCCAATAATATTACCTATGCTCATGTCAGAATAACCTTTTATTGCTGCTGTAGAACTGACCATAAGTTCAGGCATTGATGTACCAATTGCAACAATTGTTAATCCAATTATTATTGTTGGAATATGAAATTTTTTAGCCACATTACTTGCTCCATCAACTAAAAAATCAGCTCCTTTTATTAACAAATAAAAACCCATAAAAATGAAAATGATGTATGTAATCATATATACTACCTTCCTTGCTATAGTTTATTCTCTATGAATTGTTTTAGAACAATCCTTATAGTAAAGATGTGAGGTGAGAAGTGAGAAATGAGATGGAAATTGGGACGGTTCTCTTTTCCAATTTCCATACCTCTTAATTTACACCTCTCACCTCAAAAAAAGGAGAGCATTAATCTCTCCTTATAAATTGATTTTAATCAATTATTATTGTAATTCAACTGTAGCTCCAACTTCAGTAAGTTTAGCTTTTAATTCTTCTGCTTCTTCTTTAGAAACATTTTCTTTTAATGTTTTAGGAGCTCCATCAACTAAATCTTTAGCTTCTTTTAATCCTAATCCTAATGCATTTTTAACAGCTGTAATAACTTTAATTTTTTGATCTCCAGCTGATGTTAAAACAACATTAAATGATGTTTTTTCTTCAGCTGCAGCTGCTCCTGCAGCTCCTGCAACTGGTGCTGCAGCTGCTACTGCAGATACTCCAAATTCTTCTTCTATAGCTTTTACTAAATCAGCTAATTCAACTACTGTTAATTTTTTGATTTCTTCAATCATTTCTTCTTTACTCATAATTTTAATCCTTTCTTATCGGTAAGGGGACACATCTTTTTCATCGATGTTTTCCATCCTTCCATATTAATTTTTAATTTTTTAATCTTTTATTATTTAATATTTTAAAACTTTTCAAAATTAGTATATTGCTAGGCAAAATTTTATGAAAAAACCGGAGTGTGCTTTGTGCACAT
>DOYA01000122.1 GCA_003518755.1 Clostridiales bacterium
CTTTGCTTCCCTGTTTGTCCTGAAAATGCTATTCCAGTAAACAAAGAAATGAAAAGAGAAGATTTTAATTTTGATTATTGTAAAGGATGTGGAGTTTGTGCTAAAGTTTGTCCTTTCAAAGCTATCGAAATGAAGGAAGAAGGTGTTTAGAATATGAGTATAAGAGAAAGATTAAGTGGTAATGAGGCATCCGCCTTTGCTATGAAACAAATTAACCCTGATGTTGTAGCTGCCTTTCCTATCACTCCATCAACTGAAATTCCTCAATATTTTTCAACATTTGTTGCAAATGGTGCTGTTGATACAGAATTTGTTGCTGTTGAATCTGAACATAGTGCAATGTCAGCTTGTATTGGTGCAGAATCTGCAGGCGCGAGAGCAATGACTGCTACATCTGCAAATGGTTTATCTTTAATGTGGGAAATGATTTATATAGCATCAAGTCTAAGACTTCCTATTGTTATGAGTTTGGTTAACCGTGCTGTTTCAGGCCCTTTAAATATTCATAATGACCATTCAGATGCAATGGGTGTTAGAGATGCCGGTTGGATTATGCTATTTTCTGAAAATAATCAAGAAGCATATGATAATTTACTTATGGCGCATAGAATTGCAGAACACAAAGATGTAATGCTACCTTTAATGGTTTGCCAAGATGGATTTATTACATCACATTCAATTGAAAATATTATGCTAGAAGAAGATAACGAAGTTAAAAAATTTGTTGGAACATATAAACCTGAACATTATTTATTAAATAGAAAAGAACCTATTGCTGTTGGTCCATTAGATTTACAAGCTTATTTATTTGAACATAAAGCCCAACAGGCTGAAGCAATGAAAATTGCAAAACAAGTAATTTTAGATACTGCAAAAGAGTTTGAAGCTTGGACTGGTAGACATTATGGTTTATTTGAAGAATATAAATTAGATGATGCCGAAATTGCTATTGTTTGTATGAATTCAACAGCAGGAACTACAAAATTTGTTGTTGATAAATTAAGAGAACAAGGTATTAAAGCAGGTCTTTTAAAAGTTAGAGTTTATAGACCATTCCCTGCTGAAGAAATTGCAAAGGCCTTAGCTAAATGTAAAGCAGTTGCTGTACTTGATAAATCTGATTCATTAAATGCCGCAGGTGGAGCCTTATTTACAGATGTAACTTCTGGAATGTTTGTAAACAATGTAAATGTACCTACAGTTAATTATGTTTATGGAATTGGTGGTAGAGATGTACCTGCTACTGATATTGAAAAAGTTTATAATGATTTAGCAGAAGTTGCAAAAACAGGCACTATAGGCAATCCATATAGATACTTAGGTTTGAAAACTAATCGTTAAAAATTTACTAAAACTAGTATGATTCAATGCTATTATTCACTACTTATAAATATATATTTTAAAATGGAGTGCGTAAGCGTTCAACCGGAGCGAAGCGCAGGGCGACTGGAGCAATTGACATATATCGTTGAATTATATAATTTATTATATAATTCAACATACGAAAATTGCGACACCAAACGGAATGATAAAATATATATTTATAAGTAGTGAAATAACAGCAAATTAATAAATACTAGTATTAAAATAAATAATGAAAGGAATGATTTAAAATGGCATATAATATGAAGGAAATCATTGCAACTAAACCTTCACGTTTTTCAGAAGGTCATAGAATGTGTGCTGGTTGTGGTGCACCAGTTGTAGCAAGACATATTTTAAGAGCATTAAAAAAAGAAGATCATGCAGTAATTGCAAATGCAACAGGATGTATGGAAGTTTCAACTTTTACATATCCATATACTGCTTGGACAGATTCATTTATTCATACAGCTTTTGAATGTGCTGGCTCTACCCTAGCTGGAGTTGAAGCTGCATATAAAAGTTTAAAAAAGCAAGGAAAACTTGATGAAAAAGATGATGAACATACTAAATTTATTGCATTTGGTGGAGATGGTGGAACTTATGATATTGGTATACAAGCATTATCAGGTGCTATGGAAAGAGGTCATGATTTAACTTATGTTTGTTATGATAATGGTGCATATATGAATACAGGTATTCAACGTTCTTCAGCAACACCAAGATTTGCAGATACTACTACTTCCCCTGCTGGTAAAGTTATCCCTGGAAAAATGCAATCTAGAAAAGATTTAACAGAAATTTTAGTTTCTCACCATATTCCTTATGTTGCTCAAACAATAGCTTTTATGGATTTTAGAGATTTATATGAAAAAGCTGAAAAAGCAATTTATACTGAAGGACCTACTTTCTTAAATGTATTCTCTCCTTGCCCACGTGGCTGGGGTTATTCTACAGAAGATCTTATGGAAATAAATAAATTAGCAGTTCAAACTTGCTATTGGCCTTTATATGAAGTTGTTGATGGAAAATATAAAATCACTTATAAACCTGCTAAAAAACTTCCAATTGAGGAATTCTTAAAACCTCAAAAAAGATTTAGACATATGTTTAAAGAAGGAAATGAATGGATGATTGAAGAATTCCAAAAAGAAGTTGATAGACGTTGGAATGATTTAGTTGCTTTAGAAGAAATGAGTAATAAATAATTATAAAAATGACAGAGCATAAAACTACTCTGTCATTTTTTATATTCTAGGAAAAAAATTGATATAATATCATATCTAATGTAAATAATATTCCCAATGTATATGATACTATAGTAATACTTCTTTCTGAAAATTTTTTTACAATTCTTTTTATTAGTGGTATAAATAGATAAATCAACATCAAACTAGATATTCCAAAAAATAATATTGATCTTGCACAAATATATCCGTTAACATTACACCAATTCCAAATTTCTGTATTATAGTCCCAAAGTCTAATACCAAACATTTCATATAGAACAAAACCTGTAGAATATTCCAATACTCCTGTAACTATACAGTTTATCAAAAAAACAGAAAAAGGCTTTTTTCTAAATCGATATGTCGCAATTGTTATTAACAGTCCTCCAAAAGCATAAATTGGAATCCATGGGCCAAAAGTAGAACCTCTTTTAACAAAATACCCTAGATCTATTTTGTAAAATAATATCTCATATATAAAGCCAAAAAATCCACTTAAAATCATTATTAAAATCAATACATTTATAGTCGTTTTATTATTAAATTTTTCATCATCAAAAACTTTCATTTAGACTCCTTAAAAAAAGGACCCGGTCCTAAATTACACGTGTAAAAAAGTACCCGGTCTTAATTTAAAAATCATTCTTTCTATATTTGATATATCCAAATACCCCAAATGAGCTTATTATAACTGCTAAAAGTATCAAACTAATTCTACCTGTATATGGCAATCCTTTATTTGAAACTGTTAAATCATTATTTTGGTTAGTTGATGCTTTTTCATTTGTTTTTTCTGTAGTATCATCAGAACTAGTATTATTTGCTTTAATACTGTTCTTTATAGTTAATGTTGAACCATCAAATATACCACCATTTATTTTTACAATTGTGTCTTTATTTTTATCACTAACCTTAACTTTAGAACCATTCTCACTTAATTCGCCATTTGTAATTTCAATTTTTGATGAAGTATATGCTTTGCTATTTTTTGATTGTGATAAAATAAATATATTTGGTAATTCTACTTCTGTTTTATCTTCAATTGTAAAATTCTGCTTTGAAGCAGTTATTGTTGTTAAAGAAGGGATTTCATCTAATACTTCACCATTCTCAATTTCGTTACCATCCATATAACTTCTAGCAAGTTTTCTAAGTTTTAATAGTGGTGAAATATCTGAAACATTATTCCATTGAAAATCAAAATTAATTAAATTTGGTAAATTTTCTACAAATTTAATGTTATCAATTCCAGTATCTCCAGCATAAAGATATTGTAATTCCGTATTTGTTGATAATACAGAAATATCAGAAATCTTATTACCATATATACTACATTCTTTTAATGTTGTCATTCCTTTTAATGGTGATAAATCTGTAATTTTATTTCCTGTTAAAATAAGTATTTCAAGTTTTCTTAGATTCTCTAATGAGTTAATATTAACTATATTATTATAATCTAGTCTAATTTCTTTTAAGTTCTTTAAATTTTTAATACTTGAAACATCCTCTATTTGATTATTTTTTAATTGTAATATTTCCAAATTTGTTCGATTTGAAATGCTATTTATATCTTTAATTAATTTATTATCATTTAGATAGAGTTCTTTTAAATTTCCTGAATTTGAGTAGGTTAAATTACTTATATATTCTATTTTATTACCAGATAAATCTAAAACTCTAAGAGTATTAAGCATCTTACTGTTTTTCAAAAAGTCAATTGTAGTAATTTTATTGTTATTTGCATATAAATCAATTATCTCTAATCCATTTAATGGACTTAAATCTGTAATACTGTTTTTATTTAACACAAGATAATGAAGCTTATTTAAATTAGATAAAGCATCTATTTTTGAGATATTATTATTAGATAGCTCAAGTGTAACTATATTTGTTAATTTGCTAAGATGACTAACATCTGTAATGTTATTATTATTTAAATATAAAGTCTGCATATTTATTAAATTTGATAGTGGTTCAATTGAAGATATTTTATTATTTTCAGCCTTGAATATTTTTAGATTTGTGTGATTTGAAATAGCAGAAATATCTGAAATAGAATTATTTCCAATATATAAATCAATAATATTCATATTTTTTAAAGCATCTATACTTGTAATTTTATTATTGTTTAAGCATAAATAATGTATTGCCGTACACATTTTAATTGCATCTATATTTGATATTTCATTTCTTTGAACGTCTAATGTAACTAAATCTTTAATTGAATTCAAGCTTGAAATATCTGATATTTTATTATTACCTAACATAATAGTTTTTAAGTTAGTTAGGTCCTTTAAAGGACTTATATCTGAAATGATATTATTTGCCATATAAATAGTTTTTAAATTATTTAAATTTTTTATTGGCTCAATATTTGAGATACTGTTGTTTTCAAAATATATTTCTTTAAGATTAGTCATTTTTTCTATTCCAGTAATGTCTGAAATCCCCTTACTATTCATCATTAATGTATCAATAGAATCTATAACACTCTTTTTCATAGTTAATGACATTGTATTTTCATCAACTGATACCATCTCATAAGAATATCTTATATTATTGAAGAAATTTTTATCTTTAAATGTTATTGTAACATTTTCATTTTCCGCTCTTACCTCATTAATACTAAAAAAAACTAATACTATTGCTAAAACAAATAATATCTTGATAAACCTCTTTAACATAATACTTCCCCTTTATTTAAATCTTTTTCTTTGAGACACAATCAACACTGAAAAATATAATCAAAACATATAAGTTTTCTTTTTAAAAATATATAAATAAATTATAACTTATTACAATAATTTAGTACATAAAAAATAAAAATATTACAAAAATGTAATATTTTTGTAATATTTTCGTAATAATACTTTATGAATAATGAAGAATTATTAATTAATAGTTAATAATTTGAAATGTCTAAATAACAGCTCTGTATTATTCACTATTAAGTCCCCGATCCCAATTTGCCAATTTGCATAAATTATAATAATTTTTTTCTTAATTCTTCAGCTGGTTTGCTTGACATATATATTGGTGGAATGTCAAATATTGTTTTTGCTCCTTTCATTCCTTCTTCAGCCATTCTATTAGTTGCTCGAGCAATTGCAATTAAAACACTTCCTGTAAATTCAGGATTTGAATCAAGTTTTAATGAGTATTCTACCACATGTTTATTACCATTACCTGTTTCACCACTATGTATTACAAATCCTCCATGTGGTAAAGAACTATGATCTCTTTTTAATTCCTCTTCTGAAATAAAATGTACAGTTGTATCATATTCATCAAAATAATTTGGCATTGTTTTTATTTCTCTTTCAATTCTATCTTTATCTGCTCCTTCTTCTACTACAACAAAACAATCTCTTGTATGTTTCTCACGTGTTGTAAAAGTTGGTGTTTCTCCATTTCTTACACGTTCAACAGCATCTCCAACAGGTATTGTGTACTGTCTTGCATCTTTCACTCCTTCTATCCTTCTTATTGCATCACTATGACCTTGACTTACACCTTTTCCCCAAAATGTATATGTTGAACCTGTAGGCAAAATACTATTAGCATATAATCTCATTATTGAAAACATTCCTGGATCCCATCCAACTGAAATAGTTGAAACATGATTGTTTTCTTTTGCAACTCTATCAACTTCGTTAAAGTATTCTGGTATTTTTGCATGTGTATCAAAACTATCTACTGTATTAAATAGTTTTGCCATTTCTGGTACTTGTATTGGTAAATCTGTACTAGACCCCCCACACATAATCATTACATCAATTTTGTCTTTCCATTGCTCAACATTTTTAATATTATCCACTGCTGTGTTTGATGCAATTTTTAAACTTTCAGGATTACGCCTTGTAAATATTGCAACAAGCTCCATATCCTTTGACTTTGCAATCTCGCTTTCAACAGCCTTTCCTAAATTTCCATATCCACAAATTCCTATTCTAATCATAATAAATCCTTCCTTTCTAATTATAAAAATATTTAAATTTTTACCAAACAATATTACTTTCTATATATTCAATTGTCTCACGTTTTCTAATTAATTTATCCTTATCGCCACTTACCATAACTTCTGCTGGTCTAAGCCTTCCTGTATAATTTGAGGCCATCGAATAACCATATGCACCAGCATTATACACGATGATTCCATCTCCAACAGATGGCATATTGACTTTTCTATTTTTTGCGATAATATCGCCACTTTCACAAATATTTCCACAAATATTAGCTGTAATTTTTTTATCTTTATTGTCTGTTAGAATATCTATTTCATGATAGGCATCATACATTGATGGTCTTACTAATTGATTCATTCCAATATCTGTTCCTATCCAATATGTATTATTTTCATGTTTAATAGCATTTACTTTGCCAACTATTAATCCTGATTCACATGGTATATATCTACCAGGCTCAAATTTAAATTCTTTTAATCCTTTATGCTTATTCAAAAAGCTATTTAAAACAGTTGTTAAATCTTTTTCTAACAAGCTAAAATCTAACTTTTCTTCACCTTTATATGGTACTCCAAATCCACCACCTAAATCTATTATCTCAACATCATTAAATTCTGAATATTTATTAACTATAGATAATCCTCGTCTAACACCATTTATATAATCATTAATCTTATCATTTAAAAATAAACTTCCTAAATGTTGATGTATGCCAATAATGTTTAAATTGTATTTTTTTATTATACTAAACATTTTATCAAAATTTTCTTCAGTTATTCCAAATTTTGTTTCTTTTCCTGATGTAATAACTTTTCTGCTATGTCCTACCCCGTCTATACCTGGATTAATTCTAATCATAATATTTGAGTTTGAAAAATTTTGTCCCCATATTTCAATTTGTGAAATTGAATCTAAACATATTAAAATTCCGGCTTCATATACTTTTTTCATTTCTTGAACATCAATATTATTACATACATATAATATTTTTTCTTTTTCAAAACCACATTTTTGATTTATATCTAGCTCTAATAATGACATGCAATCAACACACAAGTCATATTCTTTAACAATTTTCAGTATTGCTGGATTATTGTTTGCTTTAGTAGAATAATGCATATTTACCTTTATTCCATTCAAATTAGATTCTAAATTATGCTTAAAGTCTAATATTTCTTTGCAACGTTTTTTAATAATATCCTCTTTATAAATGTACAGTGGACTTCCATATTTATTTATTAATCTTTTTATTTCTTCTTTGTTCATTTTTTGCCTCCTTTTATTAAAAATGAGGATAATACATTTTCAAAAAAAAGTATTCCATTAAGAAATACTCACTTATTTGCAGAAGAATATACAATTAATAAAACACAAATAATTTATGTTTAATTAATGATAGCTCTCCACTAAATAATAAGTGACAGTCTATTACATATTTTGCAATAGCCCAGTTACACACACCTAGGAAAATGTATGTCCTTCGGCAATATTTCCTTTTAAATTATATAGGATCCTAATCCACTAAATAATTCTAATAATAAATATTGCAACCTCTATCTTTAATATTAATTTTTTGAATTATAACACAATAATAATATTTTTGTCAACAGGTGACATTTTTCAAATTCTACTCAAAATCCTTTTTACTAAATTTTACTGTAGTAGGTCTTCCATGTGGGCAAGTATACGGATTCTTTAATACTAATAAATTTTGGATTAAGTAGTCTACTTCCTTTTCTGTTAAACTCATTCCAGCTTTTACAGCTGCTTTACATGCAACTGTTGCAATAAATCGTTCTTCAACTGATTTAAAATTTCCATTTTGTTTTGCTGTCATTTCATCTAAAATATCTAGAAATAGTCTTCTATTACTTAATTTTGATTTATATTCTAAATCTGGAACTCCATTTATCTTTATTGTTTTGTCTCCAAATAATTCTATATCAAATCCTGTATTTTGAATAAGTTCTATGTTCTCTTTTATAAATTCTATTTCTTTATTTGGAAGTTCTATTAGTTCTGGAATTAACATCATTTGAGTATTTGTATTTATTTTATTTTTATAATTATTTTTTATTTGCTCATACATTATTCTTTCATGTGCAGCATGTTGATCTATTAAATATAATTCATTTTCTATTTCTATCATTATATAAGTTTTAAAACTAATCCCGAATAAATTTATAATCAATTTTTCGCGCATTTTCTCTTTTGATTACTTCATCATTATTATTGGACTCTACATTATTTGTATTATCTGTTTCTAAATCTGTTTTATTATTGTCTAAATTGAAAAAGTGATTTGTTACATATTTAAATTCACTATTTACATATTCTTTATTTTCTTCTATTGCTTTATTTCCTAAAAATTCTTTACTTAAAACAGCATTTTTTATTGCAGTATAAAGAACTCTATATACTAATGCTTCATCTTTGAACTTAACTTCTTTTTTAGTTGGATGTATATTTACATCATAAAACGATGGTGGCATTTTTAAATTGATAATCGCAAATGAGAATTTTCCTATTCCAGCATCTCCTTTAAATGCCTCATCTGCAGAACTATAAAGTGTTTTATTTTGAATGTATCTTTTATTTAAGAAAAATAATTCATCTTTTCTTGAATCAACTGCGATTGTTGTATTTCCAATAAATCCAGTAACTTCTATTTCACCTTCAAAATAATTTACTTTTACCAAATTTTGACTAATTCTTTTTCCAAATAAAACATAAATTACATCTTCTAATTTGCCATTTCCAGATGTTTTTAAAACTTCTTTTCCATTATTTATTAGTTTAATTGCAACACTTGGATTACTAATTGCAATTTTTTCTAACATTGATTTTATATATCTAAATTCTGTAGCATCATTTTTTAAAAATTTATATCTAACAGGAACATTAAAAAATAGATTTTCTATAATAATTGTAGTTCCGTTTTTTCCTGTGTCTTCTGAAATCTCTAATATCTCACCTGCTTCTACTACCATTTTTGTAGCTGTTAAATCATCATTTGTTTTTGAAATAATTGTCATTTTAGAAATTGAAGCAATACTAGCTAATGCCTCTCCTCTAAACCCAAAAGAATCTATTTTTTCTAAATCTTCAATTTGCTTTAATTTACTTGTTGCATGGCGTTCAATACTTAAAGGTATATCTTCTTTTGCAATGCCTTTTCCATTATCTATTATTTTTATTAAAGACTTTCCTCCATTTTTCACTTCAACTATAATAGAAGTTGCTCCTGCATCTATTGAATTTTCTACCATTTCTTTAATGGCTGCTGAGGGATTTTCTATTACCTCCCCTGCAGCTATTTTATTAATTGTTAAATCATCTAATAAAACTATATTTCCCACTTTGATTTTCTTCCTTTTTTGTCACTCGTACCGGCTATTTTTGATGCTAAGTTTTCTAGTTCAGCGGTACTTATCATAAGTCCGCGCAGGGCGATACTTTTTATTTTCAAGCGATGGTCTCGGGGGGACCGCTGAGGGCTGTTAAATGCGATAGCATTGTTACAGCCCCAGTGGGAAGACCTGAGAAGAAAATAAAAAGTTTTGCCCGTTGCAGGACTAGTGTAACTTACTTGCTGAACTAGAAAACATATGAAATTACACTATGTCCATTTATTTTATCTTTAATTAATTCATTTCCTATTCTTATATTGATTTTTTGACAATGCTTACTTTTATTCTGTACCACTACATATAATTTTTCATTCTTCAAAGCAATTGTATCTAAACTACAATCTCTAGCAAATTTACTTATTGCAACAACTTTTGCTTCTCCTGTCTGACCTATGTGTTTTAAATAGTAATAAATAGGTGTTTTTATATAATCGTTTTTTCTTTTATTTAAAATTACAGCACTTTTGCAATTATTAAATCTATGATTTGGACCACCTAAATAGCTTAATAACATATTCCAATCTAAAAATGCATTTAAACCATGATGCATGCCATTAATAATTTCAGTTAAATAGTATTCTGCATCTATAACCCATTTTTTAGGCTTATATCTTGAAAAACCACAACACATTTCTGTTTCAATCTGTAAAATATCTGGATAGTTTTCACGTATTAAATCCATTTCTTCAGAAAAACTACCTGTATACCAATGAAAAGCTAAACCTTTTACTTTGCTATTCTTTTCATATAATGCTTTAAAATTGTTATATAGATTATCTTTATTATGGTCCCAAAGTATTAATTTTGTATTTTTTAATTTTGGAGCTAAATAATTATATATAAAATCCTTTAAATCCTCTATACTAAATTTGCAAGATTCCCAAATTTGACTTGCAAATGGCTCATTTTGAGGAGATAACCAGTCAATATTTATGTTCATAAATTCATAATCACTTATTGCTTTTACTAAATAATCTGCATAGTCATTGTAACTTTCTTTTTTTAAGGCTCCTCCATATAATGAATTATTTGTTTTAAATCTTTTAGGAGGACTCCAAGGTGTTAAAATTGTTTTAATATCTGTTATTTCTTTAATTTTTTGCAATATTTTTACATTTGTTTCTAAATCATTAGAATAATCTTCTTCTGGACTTACTGAAAAATCTGTTGAACCTAAAGGAATCCTTACAAATTTATAATTAAGTTCTTTAAAATAATCATTTAATAATTCATCTTTTTTTTCATCACTCAATTTATTAAGATTATAGGTTGTAGAATTTGTTAATGCCCCTCCAAGTCCTAGCCACTTCTGATATGTTTTTTCAGGATGAATATTTATAATGTTATTTTCTTCTTTTAAATTTTCTTCAATTTTAACTTTTTCTTCTGCATAATATTTCTTGTTAAAGATATCTGTAACGTATTTTTTAACAATCATTTTGACTCCTTTATTCCGTCCTCAATGCAATCACTGGATCTCTTTTTGCTGCTGCTCTTGATGGAATTATTCCACCAATTAAAGTAAGTATTACACTTAAAATAACTAATATTGCTGCATTATTAAAATAGAATACTACATTTAGTGGTATATTTCCAATAAAATGATGAAGAATTTTATTTATTATTGGTACTAAACTATATGTTATCCCTATACCAAATAATCCAGAAAGTAATCCGATTATAAATGTTTCGGCATTAAATATTGATGAAATATTGTGTTTTGATGCTCCTATTGAACGCAATATTCCTATTTCCTTTGTTCTTTCATAAACAGAAATATATGTTATAATTCCTATCATTATTGAAGAAACTATAAGTGATATTGAGATAAAAGCAATTAATACATATGTTACTGCATTTACTATTGTTTTAACAGAACTCATAAGAATTCCTGTTGTATCTGTATAATTTATCACTTTATCTTTGTTTCCATCCGCTTCCATCTTATCATTATAAGAGTCTAAGAATTTAAGAAAATGCTCTTTTCCATCAAAACTTTTAAAATAAAATCCAATATAAGTTGGCTTTTCTTTATCTTGATAACCAAATGATATTAAATTTGTTTTTGCACTTTTTTTAGTATCTGTCATCATTGCTGTTATGACTCTAGTAAGCTCATCTTCTGAAATATCTATATTAAAAGCACTTGCAATTTTTTCTTGATCAACATTAAATGCAGTTGCAAATTTACCTGTTAAGTTTGCTGTAAGTTCGCCAACTTTTGTTAAGACTTGCTTTTTCATATTAGCTTCTGTCATAACTCTAGACATTGTATTTACAGTTTCTTCCACAACAGAATTTG
>DOYA01000103.1 GCA_003518755.1 Clostridiales bacterium
TCAGTTCAATTTTATAAACTAAATAATGTCCTTACAGTATCAAATAATGAGCTTATTTCTCTTATTACTAGTGTAAGAACTATTACTAATCCTGCTAAAGTTGTCATCATTGCTTGTTCTTCTCTTCCTGCTCTACATAAAACTTGATGTAAAACAGCAACTAAAATTCCTACTGCTGCAATTTTAAAAAGCAAATCTACATTCATTTCATTCTATCTCCTTTGTAAAAAAATACCTGGTCCCAATTTACCATGTGCAAAAAGTACCCGGTCCCAATTTACCAAATTAAAAAAGTAGTATTACTATTACTAACCCTACAATTGTTCCTAAACTTTTGAACATTTTTGAATTTTTGTTTTTTTCTAATTCGGCTTGTTTTATTTGAATACTTAATCTTTCTTTAAATTGGTTTAATCCATTTATTTGCCCGTCAATATCTGTTTTCCCTAAAGTATTTCCTAAAGTTTCTATAACATCAAAATCTTCATTTTTCATATTTAAGTAGTATATTTCTTCATCTAATGCCTGTTTCCATGCATTATTTACACTCATTTTAGCAATTTTTTCCTTGCAATTTATAAATATGTTTTTTACATTAGTTTTTATTGTAACATTACCAATTTGTTCAAAAATCTCATTTAAAGGTAATCTCGTAAATTTTATAGAATTTTGTAGTATATTTACTAAAGTATTAAATGCATTTAATTCATCTAATCTATCTGAATACCTCTTTGATAATATAAAACCAATGCTTGTACTGCCTACTACAATACCAAATAAAAAAAAGTATCTTAAAATTTCCATAGAATCATCCTCTACAGATAATATATGATTTGATTTTGTATTTTAGAACCATGTATGCAAACTTTTTAAATAAAAAATAAAGAAGTGATACTTTATATCTCTCACTTCTCGCTTCCCACTTCAATAACTATCTATATTTTTTAGTAACTCATTATACTATTTTTTCAACTTGCTTTATTTTTCCTTTATTAATTGAATCTAAAATTATTATTCTTTGAATCATTTTATTTTCTATTAATTTATTTAAATTTGAATTTTGTCTTATTTCTTCTACACTTGATGCATGTGCAGTAAAAACTCCTTTAACCCCACTTAGCGTTGCTTTTTCAATTGCTTCAATATCTTCTTTTGACCCTATTTCATCACAAATAATAATCTGGGGTCCCATCGATCTTATAAGCATATTTATTCCAATTGATTTTGATACATTATTTATAACATCTGAATTAATTCCAATATCGTTTTGTGGAATACCTTTATACATTGCAGCTATTTCTCCTCTTTCATCAACAATTCCACATATCTTCGGAGAAAACAATATTTCAGGTATTCCGATTAGATATTTTTCTTACAAAATCTCTGAGTATTGTTGTTTTGCCTGCTCCTGGAGCTGAAGCTATTATTGTATTATAAATTGAATTATCTTGTATGTTAATCACATGTTTTAAAATTGAATCTGATACATCTTTTATCTGCCTTGCAATTCTAAAATTTAAACTCGAAATGTAATTCATATTTATAACATTATCTTTTTCCATAACTACACTTCCTGTAATTCCAACTCTATTTCCACCTTTTATTGTTATAAAACCTTCTGAAATTTGTTTAGTATATGAATAAATAGATTTTTCGCAAATATTTTCAAAAGTTTCTTGAATTTCATCTTTAGTTACATTTGAAAATAGACTAATTATATCTTGTCCCATTTTTATTGATAAGTCTCCATTGCTTCTAATTCTTATTTCTTCAATAGAATCTTTAAGATGTATATCTTTCTCCAAATATGAAATAATAATGGCTTTTATATGTGTTGGCAAATAATCCATAATTTCTTTAAGCATACTTCCTCCTTGCTTAATTTGACAAATAAAAAATCAGAATACAATATAGTTAATATATTATATTCTGATTTTTTTATTTTATTCTTCCCAATTGTGATATACATTCATTACATCATCTAAATCATTTAAGCTATCTATTAATTTATTCATCTTCTCTGCGCCATGTTCATCTAATTTAACAGTTGTAGATGGTACCATTTGAACAGATGCTTCTAAGAAATTTAATCCAAGTCCTTCTAAGCTTTCTCTAACTGAAGAAAAATCTGATGGTGCTGTAGTAATTTCATAAACATCTTCACAAGTTTCAAAATCCTCTGCTCCAAAATCTAATGCTTGCATCATTAATTCTTCTTCTGATAGTTTGCATGTTTCTATTTCTACTACTATAATACCTTTTTGACTAAACATATATGCAACACATCCTGTAGTTCCAAGATTTCCTCCTGCTTTGTCAAATGCATGTCTTACATCTGCAGCTGTTCTATTTCTATTATTTGTGCTTGCTTCAACAATAACAGCTACTCCGTTTGGTCCATATCCTTCATACATTATTTCTTCATAAGAATCTGTACTTCCTTCTCCTGAAGCTTTTTTTATAGCATTGTTTATTGTATCATTTGGCATATTTGCTGCTTTACATTTTGCAATTACATCTTTTAATTTTGAATTTCCAGCTGGATCTGGCCCTCCTGCTTTTACTGCAACTAATAATTCTCTACCTAATTTTGTAAATATTTTTCCACGTAATGCATCAGCTTTTCCTTTTTTTGCTTGTATGTTGTTCCACTTACTGTGTCCACTCATTTTTAACTCCTCCTATTTCATAACTTTTCATATTATAACACAAAAAAACTCTTTTGAATAGAGTTTTTTACTTTTTTATTTATAACATGTTACTAAAAAATGATTTATATGAAATGCTATATAAGAAATAGTGATATATAAATAATCTTCAAAGTTTCTCGGCTCAATACGAAGTGATATCATTTCTAAAATATAAATTAACGAGCCTCTCGCTGCTCTTGCTTCGCAAGCCATCGCTTCCTCATTAATTTATATTAAAGAAATGATTATCCCTTCTCCAATCACATTCGAAACTTCTTAGATTATTTATATATCACTATTTCTTTTATTTTTATAATGTAAACCATTATCTTGTAACAATATCATTATACTATTACTGGTTCACTGGTTACACTATCTTTTTCTTTTTTTTAATATTATTAAAATAATTAATATGATTAAAATTATTGCACATAAAACAATGCTGTAATATAACCAATAAGGTTTTTTTAAAACATCATGGCTTGCTAATATCTTTTCAGTATAATTTAATCCGTCAACTTCATATGTAACATAACCTAATTCTTCATTTTGTTTTATTGGAGCAACTATTTTCTCCTTCAAGTCAATTTTTGATTGAATTTGAGAAACATCTAAATTATTTGGTATAATTGTTGAAATACTTTTATCTATAATAAGATCAAGTGAAGCTGTTTCCTTTGTTGCTTTTTCAACATTTATAGTTGTAATTACATTTTTTTCTTTAACAAATTCTTTATATGAATAACTATTATACACAAATTCAAAAAGTTGCTTTGTATCATAAAAACGTTCATTTAATCCTTTGCTATTTGTTCCACCACCTAAAACTACTGAAATCAAATTAATATCATCCTTTGAACTACTTGCTACTAAGCACTCTCCTGCAGGTGTAGTATGCCCTGTTTTTATACCTGTACAATATGGATAATAATAGCTAGGAAAATTTGTTAGTATTAATGCATTTGTATTTGTAAATACCCTATCATTTGCTTGATGGATACTTGTAGTCGGAATTTTAAAAGATTTAGTTTTTACAATTTCATTAAAGGCATCAAACTGTTGACATTCTTTTGCTATTAAGTATAGGTCATATGCTGAACAATAATGATTTTCATCATGAAGTCCATTTGGATTTACAAAATGTAATGATTCACAACCAAGCTCTTTTGCTCTAGTGTTGCAAAGTTCAGCAAATGCTTCAATACTCCCACTTACATGTTCTGCAAGAACATTTGCAGCTTCATTTGCACTTGGAATGAGTAATGCTTGTAATAGAGTTTCAATAGTTAATTCTTCACCAACTTGTAAATTAGCATTTGAATACCCTGAAGGAACTAAATCAAGTGCTGTTTTTGACACTATAGCTGTATCTGTTAATTTGCACCTTTCTAAAACTACTAAAGCTGTAAGAATTTTAGTTGTGCTTGCTGGATACATCTTTTCATGCGCGTTTTTTTCATAAAATATTTTTCCAGTTTCAGGATTTACTACATATGCAGCTTTGCATCCAATTTGTGGTACATTTTCAATTACTTGTTGTTGTTCTGGTTTATACTCCAAATTAACTCTGTTACTAGCATATACATTAATTGGTGATAACATTAATATAATAATAAAACAACTTATTAATACTTTATTTTTCATATCTAAAGTATTTCCTTTCTCAACATAAATCAGCTTGGAAAAGAATTAAATTTTGACTAAACAAAATTGTAATTTTTTCAAGCTGAATACTTCTTATATAATAATTATTATTTTTTTATATTTTTTGGTAGCTTATTTTTTTACTAATCTTTCAGTCTCTTTTGCAATCATCAATTCTTCATTAGTAGGGATTACAAATATTTTTACTTTAGATTCTGGTTTAGAAATAAGTTTTTCCTCGCCTCTTATATTGTTTGCATCTTCATCTATTAAAATTCCCATAAATTCTAGCTGTTCACAAATCCATTTACGAATATTAATTTGATTTTCTCCAATTCCACCTGTGAATACTAAATAATCAATCCCTTTCATTGCAACAGCATATTTTGCAATATATCCTGCAATTGCATAAGTAAAGCTTTTTATTGCTGTTTCAGCCATACTTCCTTTTTCATATGAGGCAAGTTCAATTTCTCTAAAGTCTGGAACTAAACCAGAAATTGCTTGAAGTCCTGACTTTTTATTTAGAATTGTTTCAATTTCATCAGCTGATAAATTTTCTTTTTTCATTAAATATGTTACAACTGATGGATCTAAATCTCCTGATCTTGTAACCATTGGAATTCCTCCAAGTGGTGTTAATCCCATTGAAGTATCTATTGATTTTCCTCCATCAACTGCACAAATTGAAGCTCCTTGTCCCAAATGGCAAGTTACTGTTTTTATTGTAGTAATATCTTTGTTTTCAATTTCTGCTAATCTTTGAGATACATACATATGTGATGTTCCATGTGCTCCATATTTTCTTATTCCATATTTTTTATAATATTCATAAGGAATTGGATAAATATAATGTTCTTTTGGTATGCTAGTATGGAATGATGTATCAAATACACCTACCATTGGTTTTCCAGGCATTACCTTTTTACAAGCTTCTATTCCCATAATTCCTGCTGGATTGTGTAAAGGTGCTAAGTCAGTACATTCTCTTAATACTTCAACAACACTATCATCAATTATTACAGATTGATTAATTTTTTCTCCACCATTTAATAGTCTATGACCAATTGCATTGATTTCATCTAAACTGTCAACTACTTTGTATTCTGGATTAGTTAATTGTTTTAAAGTAAAATCAATTGCTTCTGTATGATCATATGCCTCATGTTCAATAGTTACCTTTTTCCCACAAGCTTTATGTGTAATAAAAGCTTCTTTTTCTCCTATTCTTTCATATTTTCCTGATGCTATCACTTCTTCATTTTCCATATTTATTAGTTGGTATTTTAGTGATGAGCTGCCACAATTAAGTACTAAAATCTTCATATTTAAATCTCCCTTTCTTTTATTTAACTAATTCATAGGTTTCTTTTGCTATCATTAATTCTTCATTCGTAGGTACTACCCAAACTTTTACTTTTGAATTTGGTTTTGAAATTTCTTTTTCTTCACCTTTATTTTCATTTAGTTGTTCATCAATTTCTACTCCTAAAATTCCTAAATAACTGCAAATTCCTTTTCTATTTAATATTCCTTTTTCCCCTACTCCAGCTTCAAAAGTAATAACGTCTACTCCGCCCATAGCTACTGCCATTTTGGCAATTTCCTGAGCAACTCTGTAATCAAAATGTTTAAGTGCAAGCGTAGCATGATGCCCACCAGATATGGCATCTAATTCAATATCTCTAAAGTCTAATGATATTCTTGAAATTCCATATACTCCAGATTTTTTGTTAAGTATTTCACTTAGTTCCTCTGGTGTAAGCTCTTTATGATTGGTTTTTTCAAGGTGTTCAACTCCTTGTGTTGGTTTTTCTGATTTTTTTATTAAATATGTTACAACTGATGGATCTAAATCTCCAGATCTAGATCCCATAGGTATTCCTCCAAGTGGTGTTAACCCCATTGTAGTATCTACAGATTTACCATCTTTTATAGCACATAAACTTGCCCCTTGTCCTAAATGACAACTGATTATTTTTAAATCTTCAACATTTTTACCCAATAATTCAGCTATTCTTCTACTTACATATTCATGAGAAATTCCATGGAACCCATATTTTCTTATTCCATATTTTTCATAGTATTCATATGGAATTGGATAAAGATATCTTTCCTTAGGAATAGTTTGATGAAATGCAGTATCAAAACACACAACTTGCTTGATTTCAGGCACTACTTTTTGACATGCTCTAATTCCTGCGACAGCATTAGGGTTATGCAAAGGCGCAAGTTCTGAACACTTTTCAATTTCTTGAATTACTTCTTCTGTAACTAAAACAGGATGTTTAAATTTTTCACCACCATGAACAATTCTGTGTCCAATTCCTGCAAGTTCATCTAAAGATTTCATAACTCCATAGTGTCTATTTAAAATTCTAGCAATAATAAATTGGACAGCTTGTTCATGATTTTTTACCTCATGTTCAAATCTGTGTTTTTGTCCATTTACCTTATGTGTTAAAAAAGATCCTGGTTGTCCTATTCTTTCATAATTTCCTTTGACAAGCATTTTAGATGTTTCCATATCAATTACTTGATATTTTAGAGAAGAACTCCCAGCATTAATAACTAATATTTTCATATAGTCTCCTTTTTATATTTCGGTATATTTTATTAATCAAGTTGCATTACATCTTCAGCTTTTTTTCTAACTGTTTCAAAATCTTGTCTAAATTTTAAGATTTGTTTTTTTAACTCATTTATAAATTTTGTAATTGGAATTCCAATTAATTGAGTTTCTTCTAAATCATCATGATTGCCTGTAAGTTTAATATCATAATAATCCTTAATTTCTTCTAAATCGCCTTTTATTACATTCTCACCTATAATAGAAACAAGTTCATCAATGAGACTCATAGCTTCTATCATTTCCTTAGTAATAACTTTTTTTCCTTCTAAATTATCCATTCCAAAAGTTAATAAATTTATTTTATGGGTTGATGCACATGTACATGTTATATTTAAATATTTTAATCTATTCAATAACTTCATGTAATCAAATAAATCTTCTTTCATTTTACTGTGATTTTGATATTCTTCATCTTTTTTATTTGAACTAATAATAATAACATCATATTGTGTAATTACAATAAATGCTATACATGGTTTTGTTTTATAAAACTTTATAAAATCAAATTGTTTACACATTTCTTGTATTTTCTCTTTTGTTAGTTTTGGAATTTTTTCATCATTACTCATTTTATTTGCCCTACTTTTTTCAAATTATATCATATTATTGCTTTAATTGCAATTTTAATGTTTCTAAAATAGTAACAATTAATTATAGATTTATATTGCGGGCGATTAAAATCGCCCCTACAGTATCTTTATGTTTTTCATTAGTTTAATTCTGTGCTTGCACAGCAGTTATTGCCACAACACCAACTATATCCTCTGCTGAACATCCACGTGATAAATCATTTACAGGTTTTGCAATTCCTTGACAAAGTGGACCATATGCTTCAGCTTTTGCTAACCTTTGTACTAGCTTGTATCCAATATTTCCAGCATTTAAATCTGGGAATATTAAAACATTTGCATTTCCTGCTACTTTACTTCCAGGTGCTTTAGATTTTGCAATTTCTGGAACAATTGCAGCATCTAACTGAAGTTCTCCATCCAAACATAAGTCTGGTGCTTTTTCTTTTACTAGTTTTGTTGCTTCTATAACTTTTTCAGTTAATTCAGATTTTGCACTTCCATATGTAGAATATGAAAGCATTGCAACTTTTGGTTCTTTTCCAACTAATTGTTCAAAACTTTTACTTGAAGATATTGCAATTTCTGAAAGTTCTTCTGCTGTTGGATTTTCATTCAGTCCACTATCTCCAAATATAAAAGTTCCATTTTCTCCATATTCACAATCTGGAACACACATTACAAAAAATGCTGAAACAAGTTTTGTATTTGGAGCTGTTTTTAAAATTTGAAGTGCTGGTCTTAATGTATCTGATGTAGAATGTGCTGCACCAGATACAAGTCCATCAGCTTTACTACTTTCATCTTTTAACATCATCATTCCAAAATAAATCGGTTGTTTTAATAATTCTTCTGCTTGTTCAATTGTTAAACCTTTATGCTTTCTTAGTTCATAAAGCTTCTCAATATATTCATTCTTTTTTTCAGATTTAAGTGGATTAATTATTGTTACTCCACTTAAATCTATATTGTATTTTTTTGAATCTTCATCAATTTGAACTTCATCACCTAATAGTATTATTTTTGCGAACCCCTCATTTGTAACTTTTGATGCTGCTTCTAGAACTCTTTTATCTTCTGCTTCTGGCAAAATGATAGTTTTTATGTTTTCTTTTGCCCTTTTCTTAATTGTTTCGATAAATTTCATTTGCGTACTAACTCTCCTTTCTTTATTCTAAATACTTGATACCAGGCGTTATTCTGGTTATCTTTTATCCACAAATAGTAATCAGTATTAATATTTAGTGATGTATTGATAACTATTGGTTCTGTTCTTGGAATAACCTGAGGCGGTTCATTTACTACCTCATTTTGATTTGTATTAGTATTGTTTGTTATATTATTTGTAGAATTTGTATTGTTATTCCATAAAACACTATTTGGTAAGCTTGTATTTGTTTGATTATTATTATTAGTATTATTGTAATTGTTGTTATTGTTTAAATAATTATTGTTATTATTTTGAGCAATTGGTAATTGAACTTCTATAAAATCAGTAGGTAAATTTGCATTAGTTGTAATTTGCCACCCTGTTATATTTATGTCTTTATTTAAGGTTATTTGAACATTATTATTTATGCTCTCATTCCAATCAGCTGAAACTTTTACTGATGTAATAATATTACCCTCATCCAATTCTGCTTTTCCTTCTTGTGGAAATACATCAACTGTTATATCAAGTTCTCCAACATTTCCCAAATTATCTTCAGAATAAACCGTATATATACCATTTTCTTTAACCACTCTTGTACTGTTTTCCTGTGACCATATTCTATTGTCCCAACTGAATGGACTATCATATAATCCAGACTCTAAATCTTCAGCTGTAACATTAATTGTAACATATCCTTCATTTAAAGTGTCTTTATTGATTGTATATGCAATTTTTGGAGGTTTATTATCAACTTTATCAACTTGGATATCTTTTACAGTATTGTTACCTGCAGTATCTTGCACCCAAATATAGTACTTACCATTTTCAGTTATTTCTCGTGTTATGTCTAAGTTTGGGGTAATTGATTGTAGTATATTCCATTCATCTTGTTTTGGCTCTCCTTCATTTTTCGTTATTGCCCATTTGTTAATTCTAATATTATCATTCGCCACTATTTTTACCTGTTTTAAAACTTCCCATGTCTCATTTTCAAAAGAAATTTCTGTAAATTCAGGCACCTTTTTATCTATATCTGATATTTTTAAACCTGAAAAGTTAGGCATTCCATAACCAAATTTACTATCTTTTCCATGTTCTCCTAAATCTATACTATAATCTCTTAAAAAATTGTAGATATCGAGTATTGTTCCATCTTTATTATAAGTTTTTACTAATGATATAATTGATGCAATTCCTGCATTTGAGTATTGTGCACCAGACCATCTTGAAACTGTTGAATTTTTATTAAATATTTCTTCAATATCAGTACTTGGCAGTGCAAAATCAATATACTCTCCATTAGAAGAATAATCACAAATATTGTTTTCTCTATCTAATGACGAAACTGCTATTGTCATTCCATGATTTGCTGGATAATTATCTTTAATATTTGATGATACAGAACATACTGGTTTATTTTCATAAAAAGCTGATTCAAGAAGTATATCTAGTGTTTCATGTTTTAAACCAGTTAATTCATAGCATATAACATCTGCATTTTCTATTGAATACTTTAATGCTTTTAATATACTTGAAATTGTAGAATAGCCTTCTTCTGTAACTGTAACTAATGGCATAATTTTAACATTGGGAGTTGTAGAATCAACAATTGCTTCTGCAATTCTACTTCCTTGTTCTATTGTTTCTGAAATATCTTTATTATTTAAAATAAAATTATAGCTTTTCTCACTTAATCTATTTTTTAAAAAATCATTTTCATAATTAATTCCATAACCTATTGTAGAAACTGTAATTTCAGCCGGATTTCCATTATCATAAATGATTTTTTGATAATTATCTAAACCTAATCTAGTTGTTCCTAAAAAATGATACCCTCTTAAATCTGTTGGGTTTTCCCCATACATTGTTTGTGATATATCATTAATTGGCTCATTAATAAATACTTCATCTAAATACACCTTTTCTATATATGGTTTATTTTGATAATATTCATACATTGCTTTAGTTAGTTTTTCAGAATAAAAGCTTAATAAATATAGGTTATCAGCCAGTTTAAATATTTCTTCTCCTTCTGCCTTTTCAGCAACTTCTGTAGACTTCACCATAAAGCATTTTGTTTGATATGGATTTTTTATTTTGAAAACTTGATTTTCTTGATTAATTTCAAATACCGAATTAGATAAAAAGTTTTTTAATTCTTCTTCTGATGAAAAAACAAGTTCTTCTTGTTCTTTTGTAATTCCAAATTCTTCAGTTAATGAAGTATCTATTTCATCTCTTTTCACTTTTCTTGTTTTCATATCTATGGTTATTTCTTTAAAATAGTTTTTGCATACAATTCCATCTTCATAAGAAATTTTTGGCCCTTTACTAAGGATAATAAGCAAAACTACACCTATTATTAAAAAAATTATTCCTACTATAATTCCAGCTATTTTTAATCCTTTTTGTACCTTCGTTCTTGTCTTTCTTCTCATTTTTTTCTCCTTGCTTTTTCATTTGAGGACAATCCATTTTGTAAAAATTTCATCTATATTCTACTATAATCTATAAAAAAAAACAAGACCCCAGGGTACAAATGTACCGGTTCTTTTTGTCACCCCTATTTGACAAAGTACTGAATTTATTTTATAATTTGATTATATTTTGGTTTATTTCAAATATTTTTCTTCTTTTTAAGAAGAGAGGCGTTTATTATTAATAAAATTTTTAATTTATTCTTTACAATCATTTTGTTTTTTGCAATTTTCATTTGTGTATTTTTTATTCCTATATATAATAGTAATTCAAGTGTTAAATTCACTGATTTTATAGATGATGGTAATCTCTTATGGCCAGCTCCACGGAATTTCTAGAATCAATTCTTATTTTGGCAGGAGAGTTGCTCCCACTTCAGGTGCATCAACCTTTCATAAAGGTATTGATATTGGCGCTCCAGAAGGGTTTGATTTTGTTGCATGTTCTGATGGAACAATTTCTTTTGCTTCCTTTTTAGGTGGAGGAGGATACACTATAACATTAACAGCTTCAGATAAAACAAATCGGAGAAATAAAATATTCCTATTGCCATTGTAACCCTAACTTTATTGTTAAAGTTGGTCAAGAAATCAAAAAAGGCCAAATTATAGGACAAGTTGGCCCAAAATATGTTGATCGGGGTATTAGGAAATAAATATATAGATTCTAGTGGTAGACATACAAATGGTGCAACTACTGGTCCACATTTACATTTTGGTATGAGAATTAATAACGAATATGTGAATCCTTTGGATTATTTTAAAATACCATGATTTTTTATTAAAAAAAGCACCTACTTCAAGTAAGTGCTTTTTCGTATCTAATTTAAAATTATTTTTCTATTTCTATTTTTTTCTTTTTATTTAATGGTACTACTTTGATTGTATAGCCTAGTGGATATAATAATCTTATTAGAGTTGTTGCTTGTGGTGAATGCTCTAAACTTTCAATTTTTGCTATTGAAGGTTGCTTTATCCCACTTTTTTCGCTTAATTCTCTTTGTGTTAATTTGGCTTTCTTTCTGGCCTCTATTGTTTGTTTAATTAGATTTAATTCTAATTCCATTTGTTCATCCTCTTCTGGTGTAAAATTAAAAGCCTTTTCAATATCTTCCCATCTTTTTAATTTACTCATTCTAAATCACTCCTCGATTTTAATTCTTTTAATAGTTTTCTAGCTTTCTCAATTTCATTTTTAGGCGTTTTTGCTGTTTTTTTAACAAAATGATTCAATATTACAAATCTTGTATTTTTCCAATATGCAAATAAGAATCTATCTCTTAATGGTCTTAGTTCCCATATATCTTCTTCGAGATGTTTTATATATGGCTCATTTAACGATAGTCCATACTCTTCTAGTAAACGCATATACATTCTTATTTTCTGTATTTTTATCCTATCATCTTTACTACAGCTTTTTTGCAATTTTTTGAAATAATCTATAACCTCGCTTTTTCCATATATGTCTTCATATATTTCAATTTGATACATCGAAGCACTTCCTTTACTACTATATTTATATTATAACTTATTTGCTATCAGAAATCAATATCCTTTTTAAAATTTGTACATTAAAAATATTATTAACAGTTTTTTAATTTATATTTGAATAAAAACCTTGATTTATTTAATTTAAAATAATTTGATTATAATATTAAAATCGATTATACACCATAAGTGCTTAAAAATCAATATTTTTTCATCGACATAATTCGACAAGGTGTACTGCACCCCATTTTTAAGACAAAAAATTAATAAAAAATAGAATGTATTTTTATGTATTCAGTTAAACAGAAAAAAGCAGACATTTCAAAATGTCTGCTTTTTTGACCATATAACATGGCCCGTCATTATTAATATTATTTTTTTTCTTTAAGGTGCAGGTGGTGCTTTGTATGTCAAATACCCACCTGTTGTTTTTGCATAAGTTTTGTCTAAGTATGATGAATTAAAAGCTATATCTCCCATAACATTTGTACAACCATAAAACATATTTGTACTATTTGTAACATTATCAACATTCCAATTATCTCCAGCATATATAGTTGTAATATTATAGCATCTATGAAACATACCTCCCATATTTGTTACTTGACTCGTATTAAAACTACTTAAATCTAAACTTGTTAATTTAGTGCACTCCCTAAACATCTCTCCCATATTATTTACTTGACTTGTATTAAATCCGCTAACATCTATACTAGTTAATCCCGAGCATGTGTAAAACATCCTATTCATATTACTTACTTGACTTGTGTTGAATCCACTTAAATCTAAACTTGTTAATCTCGAACATCCTCTAAACATCTCTTGCATATTTGTTACTTGACTTGTATTAAAACTGCTTAAATTTAAACTTGTCAATCCACTACATCCATTAAACATACTTACCATATTTGTTACTTGGCTTGTATTAAAGTTGCTTAAGTCTAAACTTGTTAATCCACTACATCCATTAAACATACTTTCCATATTCGTTACTTGATTTGTATTAAAACTGCTTAAATCTATATTTGTTAATTTAGTACATCCCATGAACATCCTGTACATGTTTTTTAATTGACTATTATTAAACCCACTTAAATCTAAACTTGTTAATCCTTTGCATCCGGAAAACATAGTATTCATTGTCGTTACTTGACTTGTATTGAATGCACTTAAATCTAAACTTGTTAAACTCTCGCAATAGGCAAACATACATGTCATTGTTTCCACATTACTTGTATCAAAGTTGCTGACATCTAAACTCGTCAAAGATTTGCATCCAGAAAACATATATTTCATATCTGTTACACTACTCGTATTAAAATTACTTATATCTAAAGATGATAACATAGAGCAATCAGCAAACATATTTGACATTTTTTTTACTTTGCTTGTGTTAAAACTACTAACATTTACAGATTCTAGGGCATTGTCTCCATAGAATAAACCATGCATATTATCCACATTACTCGTATCAAAGTTTCTCAAATCTAAATTTTTAATTTTTTTCATACCATTTAATGCATTTTCCATATTTGTTACTTTAGATGTATCAAAATTACTTAAATCTAAATACTCTAATTTTTCACAACCCGCAAACAAACTAAACATGTTATTTACATTGCTTGTATCAAATCTTGACACATCCAAGCTAGCTAAATTTTTGCATCCTGCAAACATTTGTGACATAGATTGTACATTACTTGTATCTAGGTTTTCTATGCCATTTATTTGTGTTAGTGTTGTACAATCCAAAAACCATAGTGATGTATTTCTTGGAAAAATTTGATTCTCTATCGTTACTGTCTTAATCTTTGCTTTATTTGAAGTCCATTGTGGTTTATTGCTTAATGAGAAAGAACTATTTATAATATTCCCTGTTTGTAAAAGTGTTGTTCTTCCACTATCATCTAATTCTCCTGTTGAGTTAAATACAAGTTCTAAATCTGTATTATCTGAATTATTTGAATATAAAATTGCAAATAATTTTTTTTCAACATTCAATACCTTTTTTATTTTTTGTCCATTATTATCTGTTACTTCAATTAATAAATAATGTGACATTTGACTACTATCTAATGGTAAGCTCATTAAAGTAGCTTTGTTTTCATTATCTAATGAAAAATCAGATAACATTAATGTATTTATTGTTTCACTATCATTTGTATCTGACCATGCATATTTAAGAGAATTTGTTTGATATTCTTCTCCCAAATTAACTAAAATATTAACAGATAAAGCTTCTTTTAATTTATCAAGCTTTTTATAACCTATTTGTAATATTTGAACACTTACTGCATCTTCTATTTCTTCTAATGCTATTGGAGAGATTACATCTTCATCTGGAAACCTTGCAAAGTAATATTCATCTCCTGACCTCACTCCATGAGGAAAATATATTTGATGAGTTACAGTATTTATAATGTACACATTTTGAGATTTAGGTTCAGATGAATTCCAGGTTTTATAATCATCTCCATAGTTCAATGTTAAATTATCAAGTTTAGATAAGTCAATTACATAGTAAGCACCTTCATCATTTACATTAATTAATTTTTCTGTGTCTGATGCACCATTAGCAGTAAAAATTGCTTTTAATTCATCTTTATTATTAACATATGGATCATTATAAATAGGTATTGTTTCATTTTTTAAATAATATTCTGCAACTTTTGTAGATATTGAATCTATGTCTGCATATAAATTATTTACCCTTTTTATTCCTAGTTGTGCTAGTCCATTATAAATTGTAATACTTGTTAATATTAATAAAACAATAATTGTTATAACTAATGAAATCATTGTTATACCTTTATTTTTTCTCATATTTACTATCGTTCCTTTCAAATGAACAAATCAGTTGAAAAAGAATTAAATTTTGACAAGGCAAAATTGTAATTATTTTACAACATTACTCACTTCTGCATATTTTTTAAGTTTCTCATATACCAAATAATTAACTGTACCTTTAGGAAATTTTCCTTGTTTATCTTTCTTACCTGCTGGAACTCCTGTTAAAACTTCTATTCCTTCATCTATTGTTGATATTGCATAAATTTTGAATAATCCATTTTTAACACTATCAATTATTTCATCAGATAATTGTAAGTTTTTAACATTTTGTACAGGTATCATGACACCATGAGAGCCATCTAATCCTCTCATTTTACATATTTGATAAAATCCTTCTATTTTCTCATTTACTCCACCAATAGGCTGAATTTGTCCTTTTTGGTTAACTGAGCCTGTTACTGCTATTGATTGATTTATTGGTATTTCTGACAAGCTTGAAAGTAAGCCATAAAGCTCTGTGCTTGATGCACTATCTCCATCAACTCCATTATATAATTGTTCAAAACATATACTTGCTGTTAAACTTAATGGTATATCTTGTGCAAATTGTTCTCCTAAATATCCACTTAATATGAATACTCCCTTAGAATGAGTAGAACCAGACATCTCAACTTCTCTTTCAATATTTATTATTCCACTTTTTCCTGTATATGTGTTTACAGTGATTTTAGCAGGTTTACCAAAAGTTGAATTTCCTATTGTCATAACTGTTAATCCGTTTAATTCTCCCACCTTTGAGCCTGTAGTTGAAATTAATAATGAGTTATCTCTTATTAATTCAGTATATATTGCATCATATTTCTTTACTCTTTCCTTCTGTTCAAATAATGCCTTTTCAATAAAATCAGCTGTAATTAATTTTGATTTTGCGATTTTAGCCCAAGTTGAAGCTTCTCCAATAACTTCAAACAAATCATTAAATAATGTTGATATTTTTGTTTGATCTCCGCACATACGAGATGTGTATTCTACAACCTTTGCCATTGCATATTTGTCTAAAGGTAAAAGCCCAGCTTGTTCACAATAGTCGTGAATAATTCTTGCTAATTTATTAGCATTTTCTTCATTTAAATCTGCTTTTTCTTCCCATTCAACTTTTATTTTAAATAGATTTTTAAAATCAGAATCCATAGCAAGTAACGTTTGATATATGTCACTATCACCAATAAGCATTACTTTTAAATCTAGTGGAATTGGTTCTGGTTTTAATGATACCATTGCCATTGAAGTTGCTTGATCTGTTGTATTTTCTATAGCAATTTCTTTAATTCTTAATGCTTTTTTTAATGTAGTATAGCTTATACCATTTGTAAGTAAATCTCTTGCTTGAAACATTATATATCCACCATTTGCTTTATGCAATAAACCTGCTTTTAACATTGTAAAGTCAGTTTTTAATGTTCCATAATAGTTCTCATATTCTAGTTTGCCAAAAATATTTTGATATGAATAGTTTGAGTCCATTATAACAGGAGCACCTTCTAGTTCACTGTTATCAACAAATAGATTTACTCTATAATTTAAGCATGGATCTGGTTGTTGCATTTGTGGCATTTGAGGTTGTTGATTTGCCTGTTGATTAGTTGTATCTTCTTCCAAAAACATAGGAACATTTTTTAAAACATCTTGCTTAACATCATTTAAAAATTTATTAATTTTTTTATTTCTTTTATATTTTGTTTTTAATAAATTTATATGAACATTTACAGTTAGTAAAGCAACATTTGATTGCCATTCATTAATTTTTTTGTCTGACATTCTTTCAATTTGCTTAATTTTTCCTATAATATCCATTATCATTTGTTGAACTGTTTCAGATTTTTCTTCATATTTTGCTTTAAGTTCTTCATCAAGAACATCAAACTCTTCTTCTTTTAATGCTTTACCATCTAAAACAGGCATCATATATATACCATTTTGAGCAGATTTAACTTGAAAATCATATTCCATTGCATCTTTTTCAAGTTTTTCCATAAGTTTTGCTCTTTTATCTTCAAATTCTTGCTTAATAATAGTCTTTTCTTTTTCAAAATCCTCATTACTAAACGTATTTTTAATATCCTTTTTAATTTCCTTAGTAAATTCTTCCATATCTTCTTTAAATTCTTTTCCTTGACCTGCTGGAAGAGAAACTGCAATTGGCTCATTAGGATTATTAAAATTATAAATATAGCACCAATCTTGTGGTACCTTCTTTTTTCTAGCAATCTTTTTTAAATAATTCTTTGTATACATAGTTTTACCAACACCATTAGGTCCTTCTATGTATAAGTTATATCCTTTAATATCAACATTAACACCAAACTCTAAAGCTTTAATTCCTCTATCTTGTCCAATTCCAGTAGTAATATGCTCAAGATGTTCAGTAGTATCAAATTTAAAAATATCTGGATCACATGTCATTTTTAATTGTTTATAATTTAGTTCATTTTTATTTTTCATTTGTTACCTCCATACATTTTCTCAATTTGTATTATATACAAATTGGATTTTTTTATCAATACTTTTTTCATATTTTTTGAGAAACAATTTGGGGACACCTTCCCAAAACAGGTTCATTTAGTTTTTAACGAATCAATTATTCCTCTTGACATTTCAAAAAACTTTGAAATGTCAATATAATTTATCTCCCATTCGTTTTTTAGAAAATTTATTAATTGTTTTAATCTTTCTCTGTCAGACATTATTTCTACAATTTCTATTGAATTCTCTTTCGTAAATTCTTTGATACCTTCTATAATATAGTATTTTTTATCAGTACTATTATCTATATCCATAAATTCTCTTTCATAAGTTTGATTAAATAATTCTAAATAGTCACATTTGTTTCCAAATATATTTATCATTACGTCACTTTGTGTTGCTCCTTTATTAAATATAAAATCAAGATATGACGAGTAAACATAATCTTCACATTTTGAAACAATTCTTGCCTTTACAGGATTTAAATGTATATATTTAATACAGTTTATTAAATGCTTTATATCGTATATTGGCTCAATTTGATATCTATTTCTAAACAATACCCCACATCTTTTTTCTCTTTTATTATACATTTGTGCATATAACAAATTGATTTTTTGCATAAATTTCCCAAAACTATTTATATCTTCTGTATACACTAAAAAATGGGCATGATTATTCATTATACAATATGCAATTATAGTTAATTCATAGTTTGCTTTATTTTCTCTAATCAACCTTAAATATTGTTCAATATATTTTGTATTATTAAATATATACTCTTTATTTACTCCTTGCACCATTACATGTAAAAATGATGTATTTAAATCTTTTCTAGCTATTCTTGGCATTTTTCCCTCCTAAAAAGATAAAGAGGTCCTGTAATTTTTAATTACAAAACCCCTTAATTTGGATTATTATACTTCATTTTTTCGCTTATGTCAACTCCTGTTTTTGGAAGGTGTCCCTAAATTGTCCCCAAATTGTCTAATCACCCCCAAATTATTTTTCAACTATTTTATATTGTCCCGAATGAGCTGGATCTGAAACAACCTTATAATTAGATTTTAGGCAAACTATAGGTCTATACGCTAAACTCGGATTAACATCCCCAGTATATAATTGATTATTGCTTGCATTAATTAATACATTAATCATATAATTATTATTTTCATTAGATGGACACGCTAATCTAGTTGTCGTTCTCCAAAAACCTGAAGGAATAGAATTCTTGATGTTGTAATTCGATATTTTATATCCTCTATTATAAGTTGAATCCCACTCATACAATATGGCATTTTTTCCAGCCTGTTGAAATGATTTTGAAAGTAATTCTATTGTTGGTGCTCCAATTGCATACAAACCATAACCATTTTCATTTTCCCCATCATCTAAATACTTTTCATTCCATACACCTATACTATCTAATAAGTATTCCGTTGCTTGAATATTTTTTAAATTATTTGCTCTTGTATGTAATACTGTTCCATTTTTATATATTGTTGGTAATAAACCTCTTTGTACTGCTGGAAAATAGTCTTTCTTCTTTATTCCGTTAATATCTGTTGTTTCATTCGTAAAATCACTTGTTCCTTTATATGAGCTTAATGAACTATCTATTGACCATCTACCTGGAGTGTACTCTGAAGTCAAATAAACATGTTCCTCTTCATTTGCATCAGATTCTTCCATTTTTCCTATATAAAATATTTTCCATACAATGTTATTATTATTATTTGAATATTTTCCCTTGTTATAATTATTTACTGTTAATCCATTTGTTATATTTAATTTAATTGATACATCAATTGAAGTTATAGATTCTACACCAATCACAGAAAGTGATATGTTTCCAGATTTTGGATCTAAACCTGGATAAATTTTTATTATATCTCCATCTTTGACTTCTATTGTTCCATTTATTGCCGATGTTTCATTATTTAGTTTTACTAGACCTTCTAATCCTGTTACAGTTAGTGATATATTATTATTTTGTTCTTCATTAGGTATATACCTAAATGCTTCTTCTGAGATTGTTGCTCCATCATCTGTAACTAATACTTCTTGATATTTTCCATTTATTAATACATAGTATTTATTACTATTTTCATGTTCAATCGTATCTAATTTCACTGTAAAACTTTTCGCAGAGTCTGTATGCTTCAAATTTACTTTCGTAATACTATTTTCCCCATCTTTTAGAATTGCTCCTGTAACTATTGTTCCATCTATTGGCACAGTTGTCACAATATATCCTGATTCATTTAATGCTTCTGTTACAAATTCTTCTGCTGTTTTTTGAGTATTTGAAATTTTTTTCTCTAAAGAATATTTCATATATCCTAAATTGGCAATTTCTTTTGCATTTTCTAATTCATTTAATTCTTTTGCTTTTCCAGCTCTATTTATAATACTATTCTCTCCTGTTAACATCTGAATTGAAATTCCAGCTAATAATAATAACGTAATAATTGTAACTATCAATGCAATTAATGTTATTCCATTATTCTTCTGTTTGTTTAACATTTGTTATCCTCCTATCTCTTATATAGTAACATTAAAATCTTTATCTATTGATAAGCTAATTGATGTCCACTCCTGTTTTTGGAAGGTGTCCCCAAATTGTTTGTCCTTTGTTGTAACTAACATTATTTATCCCTCCTTGTTTTTCTTTTATTCTATTGCTAATTTTAAAATATGTCAAGACTGTCCGATTTTGAAAATGAGACAGTCCTAAAATAAAATTTTTATTTTATGATGATTGTTTTATGCATATCACAAATGCGGTTGTTTCCATCATATAATGTAAATACTATTTTGTATGTACCTGTTGTTAATCCTGTATTTTTTAGTGTTAAAGTAAAGTTTTGAGTTGCAGATAATAAATCTGTTACCAGATATTCGTTTTGAATATTTGTTGATATTAATGTATTTGTAACATAGCTTCTTAAATCTATTAAATTATAATCATAGCTGTAAATATCTTCATAGTTTCTTCTATATAATGATACTACAATTTTTGGATGTTCAAATCCTCCCGCATATCCAAGTGTAAATGCTAAATCATTGTTGTCATTTTTAGTTTTTCCTGTCTCTTTGTCTATTAGTACTGATTTGTCATCTAAAGTAACAGAAAAACCATAATCTGTACTTACTACTTGAACATCTTTAGTATCTGATGCAATCTCTGATGAGAAATATGTTCCATCAACAGAGCCAAATGATTGAGCTTTTATTGTATATGTTCCTGTATCTAAGCTTCCATTTTCTGTGTTTAATACCATATCTGCAAGAACATTAGATACAGCATCTGCAATTTTTATTCTGTATGAACCATCTGATCTTGGGAAATAGTTTAGTCCATTATATGTAATATATATACCCTCTAAATCTGCTGCTGTTAAAACATCACTACCTGATGAAATCGTAATCCTTACACCTAATTGATCTTCAATATGAGTTGTTTCATATACTATATCTGAATTACTATTTTTATTAAATGCATATTGTGTTTCAATATCTATATTTAACTGTGAACCCATATATATAACACTTTTATCTGTTCTTAATGTTAATCTTTTATTAACATCAATATCATTATATACACTATATAGCATTGGATATAATGCTGTATTTACTGTTAATGCTACTGTATTATCATATACATCTCTTAATTGAACAAGCAGGTTCTTTGATTCAAGATTTCCTTCAAAAGTTGAATCTTCAAAATCAACTTGTACAATATATTCTTCATATAATAAATCAGTTGTAGAATTATAATAACTTCCATCTGCACTATAATGCTCTTCTTCACTATCCATTGAAAAGAAATCTGTAAATCTATATATTTTCTTGCTATTTGTGACATCTTGTTCATTTACTATATAATAATAATACTTTATGCTACTTCCAGATTTATCTATTAAAGTAATTTTAGTATTTAATGGTAAAACACATGATGATTCAAATGTATGATAATAATGACCTACAAAACCATCATAATATGTAGTATTTGAATAATTATTTAAATATAAAGAATAATATGCTGAAAATGAGCTTTTTTGTGTGATTGTTGTAGTTGTTGATGGGAATATTTTATATTGTTTTCCAGGTGTAATCGCACCTTCATAATAATCTGTTCCTTGTAATGCATTATTTGTAGTTAATTTAAGAACAACAAAAACATTTTTTATTTTTATTTCATTATTTTCTTCAAATATTGCCTCTAATTTAATTGTAACTGTTCCCAAATCTTCTGTTGAACTGATATTTTTAGAATGTGCCAAATAAAAACTAAATGATGGTGTTGTTGTAGAATTGTCACTTAAATATTGTGATTTTCCCTGAAAACCTGCTTGAACATCTTGATTATTTAAGAAAAATGTTGTTCCCTTAGTTTGCCATCCTGTATTTCCTGCAGTCATTGTTAAACCAAATCTACTATCTGCTTCTTCTGCAGTAGAAGCAATATTAGAAATTGTATCTGGGTCATTTAATGTAACTCTATCTGTAAGATTTGATACATCAATTCCCAAAACATTAATTGTCATATTAGGATAACTTAAACCATTTAAATCTAATACATATGTTCCTGTAGTTGCATATTTTGTAGCTATTAATTCTATATCTTCATAATAAATATCTGTTGATTTTTCACCAATAATCCATTGATAATATGTAGCATCATCTGGAGTAGGAACAATATATTCTATCTTCACTTGACCATCTATATTATATTTTGTATAAAATCCATCAATTTGTATATTATGACTTGAATAGTGTTTTCCTTGAACAAACGAATTTCTGTTAAATGTTTCTGCAACCTCTGCTGATATTGTACTTTCTTGTAAATAATCATCTCCATATATTCCAAATTCTTTTGTTGTAGTTCCTTTATATAGCCCTACATAAGCCATACCATTAACTTCACCATCTGTTCCTGCTTCAGTTTTTAATACTATATTTCTTCCTTGTGATAAAAATATTTTATTATTAACATTTTGATTTGTTATTCCTGTTCCGTTAATAGTTACACTTTCTTTATTTCCAGAAGCATCTAAGCTTTGCATTTTTGAAACTATATTTACTCCACTTGCTAAATAAAGTGTGGTATTATTTTTTAAAATCAAATCATCTATTCTATTAAATGTATATACTGCTGTTGCAATTTCATTTGTCGTATCGGTTGTTCCAACTAGAGATATATTACAATGATCTAAAGTAACTCTAGTTGCTCTTTGGATTGATATATTATTTTTTATATTATTTGCAGAACCATAATTTTTTATATTTACAATTCCATATCCTGAGATTTTTGCTGCATTTCCTGAACCAAAAATACTTCTATTTATATTAAATGTATTTGTTCCATCATCATATCCTGTTGCATCAATATCAATTTTAGCATCTCCAGTAACACTTTCAAATGTAAAGTCATATGTTTCAGAACCTGCTGTATTTGATTTACCTCCACCAAATACAGTTCCATCAATTTGAATATTATTTTTTATCATTGTATTATTATCTACAACATTTGAACCTATTTTAACTCTTGTTTCTCCATATACAACAGATGTATTAGCAGCTCCATAAACATCTCCTTTAATTGTTCCTCCAGAAATCAAAGTAGTAACAATTGAGTTATTATTTTGTGTTGTACCATTGGCTGCAGCATTTCCTCCTCCAAATAAATCTCCATTGATTGTTGTTGTTCCTTCAACTATTGTTATACTATTACCATTTACGATAGCAGCTGATCCATTTCCTCCACCATATGCATCATTTGTTACTGTTGAGTTAGTAAGTCTTAAATACGTATTTCCTGATGTTATAGCTTCATTTCCACCACCATAAACTTTTGAAACAGTGGAATTTACTAAAACATTTGTATTTCCACTTGTTTGAGCTTTATTTCCTCCACCATATACATTTTCAACTCCAGAATTTATAGTAACATTAGTATTTACAGTATTTCCTCCTTCATTGTTTCCACCATATACGTCTGTTGCTGTACCCGAAGTGATTAAAACATTAGATAGGGAAACTGTTCCAGAGGAATTTGAACCACCATAAATGCTAGCAGATAAAGTTCCGTCAAGTATAATATTTGAATTTGTAACATCAGCAGCATTTCCACCTCCGAAACCATTTGTAATAACTCCACCTGTAAGATTTACATGTGTTGTAGGGGTAGTAGCTTTGTATCCTCCTCCATATACATTAGTACTTGTTCCTCCTGTAATATATACAAATGATTCATTAGTTTGTCCATTTACATTATTTCCACCATATACATTTGTTGCATTTCCTGATTGAATATAAACATGACTTGCAGTAACAGTACCATTAGAATCTGAACCACCAAAAATGTTTTCAGCTTTTCCTCCTTGTAAATATATTGCTCTTGTAGTATCAGAGTTCCCTCCTGTTATTAAATCAGCAGATTTTCCACCATTAAATGCATTTGTGACATCTGCAAACTCAAATAAATAAACCTTAACAGTATCAGCTTCAGTTCCTGTAGCATCTAAGTTTCCTCCACCATATGCATTTAACAATTTTGATTCATAATTTTGACCAATATTTACAGTTATATTTCCTTGTGTATCTCCATTAACATCATTTCCACCAAAAACACTTGCATTTGGCAGATTACTTCCATCTACATTAATAGTAGCATTACCATTAATTTTTGCAGAGATTGTATTTGTTCCTTTTCCTCCTGCAAACACATTACCAGTAATATTTATTATATTTGAATTAGAAGCTGAATCTTGAATATTTACAGTAACATTCTGGCTCATAGTTCCTTGTGAGCTTCCACCATAGGCACTTCCATACATATTAACATTATTATCATTATCCCAAATATTTACGATTGCATTTCCAGATACAATGGTACTTTCACCATATCCTCCACCAAATAATATCTCATTATTTGTATTATTTGTAGTCTTTCCAAGTGTACCACCTGTAATATTTATAGTAGAAGTAGTATATATTCGTCCTTCCGAATTTGACCCCCCATATACGGCACCTTTGACTTGTCCATTTTTTACATTAATTGTTGTTGAACCATATATACTGTTTTTATTTGCTCCACCAAATACATTTCCATCTATTGTTCCACCAAGAATTTCAATATTTGTTGTTCCATTTGTATCACCAGATGCAGCTTTAACTATTCCATAGTTTCCACCACCATATACATTTCTTAATATATGTGCTTGATCATTTATGATTATACGTGATGTATATACCTGCCCTGCACCGTCATTTCTTCTATCATAGTTTCCATTTCCTGCACCTAAAACACATCCTGAATCAACTTCATATAAATTATCATTATATGTGGATTGAGTACCTATTTGAGCATTTCCTCCAACATATACTAAAGTATTTCCTTGTAATTGACCTGTACCTGAAGTTGAGCCTGCCCATACTCCATTAGAGCCTCCACTAATACTATATCTTACAGTTCCTCCTGTCATTTGTATTATTCTATCTGCATATGCAACTGAAACTCCAGAACCTCCTACAATATTGTATATATCTCCACCTTTTACATATATTCTAGTTTTTACACTAGATCCACTTTGGACTTTTAATCCTCCTATAACATTTGCAATCAGTCCGCCTTCAACAACACAGTATCT
This sequence comes from Clostridiales bacterium, assembly GCA_003518755.1. Classification (GTDB taxonomy): domain Bacteria; phylum Bacillota; class Clostridia; order TANB77; family CAG-508; genus CAG-269. Next base: position 25,622 of record DOYA01000103.1, read on the forward strand.
ATCACTAGAATCTACAGCAGAATTTCCACTATATCCTCCAAGATAAATTCCTGAATATGCACTATATGCAGTATTTTTTCCTTTTTCAGTAAAGAAATCTATTCCATAGCTTCCACTTTTTACGTCAATTAAAAATGCTTTATCATTATTACTATTTCCACTTGCCCCATTTCCACGACTTACAGTAAGCTCAAAATAAACAGACATATTTTGATTATTACCTTTAGCCCTATCTACATCATTTCCTAGAACTAAATATACAATTCCACTATAAGAGTATGATGAACTGTTAAAGCCTAATATAGATGAGTATTTACCAGATTCAACAATTATTTTATATCTACTTGAAGAATTATTATCTGTAACATTTCCTCCCATCAAATTTGCAAATGTACATCCATTTGTACCAGTATTAGCACATTGAATTCCTCTACCTATTCTTACATTATTATTTCTTCCTGTAAATGTAGGATAATTTGACGAAAATGTATCTCCATCTGCATTTGATGTATATCCTGATGCATCAATTTTTACATGATTCATTTGAAAAGCTTTATATATTTGAAAATCATCATAACTTGTATTTGTTAAACTGATTGTAGCATTATTTCTATAATCTGTATGATTATAGAGACTTGTGATTGTTACAGGAACACTGTCATTCGCACTTCTATATGAATTGTTTGTACCCATACTTCCTTTAGTATTGATAACTTGATGTTGTTGATTTGTTGCAGTATATGTTAAAAAATATAGTTGTGTTCCTTGATTTTGGTTTGTTGATGTTGTCCAATTTCCATTATTATATCTTAAATAATATGTAGTATCCCACCAACCATTACTTACTGTACAATTAAATCTTCTATTATTAAATTTCCATGTAAATGAATTTGCTTGTACTCTTAATCCATTGTTATATGCTAAATAATAATTATTATCAACATTTCTAATTGTATATCCATCTCCACTTTGTGTAATAACCCATTGAGCATTAGCAGATGGCTCTACTGTATTACTTAATGATTCATTAGTTATCCCTGTACCATTTCTTGCAATTGCATTACCATTATTTCCAGTTGAATTTGATATTATATATGTTCCTCCAGATGTAAAACTTGTAGATGAACTATATGTAACATCTGCAGTATTTCTTTCTACTCCAGTTACAGGTCTTGTATAATTAATGCTTGAATCCATATTTCCTGTAACTACAATTATGTTTTTTTCTCTTTCATTAGTATTATGAGAATTAATATATTCAAATGCTTTACCCCAAGATCCAAATGGAGTATCTTCTGTTAACCCATCATATAAATTATCATTACCATCATCTGAATTTACATAAACAACAGTAGCTTGCTCCCATTTTGCATATAAATTAATTGTTATATCTGAAGTTGTATCAACAGATAGATTATATGTTAATGTTTTAGCATCTCTTGTAACACTACCTGCACTAGTATTCCATCCTCCAAAACCATATCCTGTAGGTTTATCCATAAATGGATTTTCCATCAATTCTAAAGTTATGTTTCCATTTTGAACTGGAACACATTTTATATTTTTTACAATATCTTGTTCTTCTCCGCTATCTAAAGAGATTCTACCCTTTTTCTCATTATCTGTTTCGCCTTGTGCAAATCCATGATAAAATAAAGTAACTTTTACAAGATTACTTGCTGAATATTTATTAATAACTGTTCCAGATGTAGTTTCAGTATAGTTTTG